>JAFTAR010000131.1 GCA_017455495.1 Prevotella sp. | reverse complement strand
GGAAACAACATGAACACTACTGCGGCGGCCTGCCCCTTCAGGGTAGGTTTCGGCTTTGATGTCCACCAGCTCGTGGAAGGCCGCGACCTGTGGATGGGCGGCATACGCATAGACCACGAGAAGGGCCTGCTGGGCCACAGCGATGCCGACGTGCTGATACATGCCATCTGCGATGCCCTGCTCGGTGCCGCCTGCATGCGCGACATCGGCTTCCACTTCCCCGACACCAGCAACAACACGCTGGGCATGGACAGCAAGGTGATTCTCAAGAAAACCGTAGAACTGATAGCCACCAAGGGCTACGTGCTTGGCAACATCGATGCCACCATCTGTGCCGAGCGCCCGAAGATGAACCCGCACATTCCGCTGATGCAACAGGTGCTGGCCGGCGTCATAGGCTGCTCGCCCGACCAGGTATCCATAAAGGCCACCACCACCGAGAAGCTCGGCTTCACCGGCAGGGAGGAAGGCATCAGTGCCTACGCCACCGTGCTAATCTACAAGATTTGAGATTTGAAGGTTGAGAGTTGAGATTTAAACAATAGATTATATATGAGGAACAGACTTATTACCCAGATTCTATCTTTTGCCGTAGCCCTGTCAGCGACGACGGCAACGGCCCAGGTGTTCGACAACCTGCCCGACCCCATAGAGGACGTGAACCGCGTTGTAGACAACACGCCCGACTCCATAGCCCAGGCCATGATGGCCCGCCCGGTGCCTGGCAGTTCAAGGCGGGGCCAGAACCCCGTGCTCTTCCTTATAGGCAACAGCACCATGCGCAATGGCACCCGCGGCGACGGCAGCAATGGCCAGTGGGGATGGGGCTACTATGCCAACAAATACTTCGACGAGGGCAGCATCACCGTTGAGAACCAGGCCTTGGGCGGCATGTCCACGCGCACATTCTATACCGACCTCTGGCCGGCAGTGCGCGATGCCTTGCAGCCCGGCGACTGGGTGATAGTGAGCATTGGCCACAACGACAACGGCGAGTTCTTCGACCAGAGGCGCGCCCGTGCCGTAATTCCCGGCGTAGACCCCGACACCTGCTACATTGGCTTCAACCAGCGCACCCAGCGGCAGGACACCGTCTACAGCTATGGCCAGTACCTTCGCATGTACATCAACGACATACGTGCCCACGGTGCCAACCCAATACTGATGTCGCTGACGCCGCGCGATGCCTACGATGCACAGACGGGCCTCGTAGTCCGCAAGCCGCAGACGCAGTGGGCCGCCTACGTGGCAGCCATTGAGGGTGTGCCCTTCGTTGACCTGAACGAGCTGAGCGGACAGAAGCTCGACTCCTTCAGCCCATGGAAGCAGAAGTACCACTTCCTTGGCGACCACATACACACCTCGAAGTTCGGTGCCGAGCTTAACGCCCGCAGTGCTGCCGAAGGAATATGGCACAGCAGCAACCCGCAGCTCAGGCCCCTTCAGCTGATGATGAGAAACGTGGAGCCTGAGCGCTACACCGTGGACCGCAGCAGCGGCCGCCCCGTGGTGTTCTTCACCGGCGACAGCACCGTGAAGAACCGCGACAACGACCCTGACGGCATGTGGGGCTGGGCTTCGCAGGCCTATACTGTGTTCGACACCACCCGCATCACCCTTGTCAACGCAGCCCGTGCCGGACGCAGCACACGCAGCTTCATCCGCGAGGGTCTCTGGGACAAGGTGTACAACTCGCTGCAGCCCGGCGACTTCGTCACCATACAGTTCGGCCACAACGACATCTGCCCCATCACCGACCAGAAGGCACGCGGCGTCATTCCCGGCACCCAGGACACGCTCCACGTCTACCATTTGGACAACGGCACCTACGAGGTGGTGTACAGCTTTGGCTGGTACCTGCGCAAGATGATTGACGATGTCCGCGAGAAGGGAGCCACGCCCATCCTCGTATCGCTGACCCCGCGCAACGAGTGGCCCGACGGCCACATAGAGCGACGCGACCAGAGCTACGGCCTGTGGTATCGCGAGGTGGTGGAGCAGACGGGCGTGGAGTTCATCGACATGCACAACATCTCGGCCGACTTCCTCGACCGCAAGTTTGCCGTGCGCAGCCTGCCTGCCGACCGCGACAAGGCTCAGCAGGCCATTGCCCGCCTGAAGGAGAAGGCCGGAAAATACTTCAAGCAGGACCATACCCACGCCTCCCTGCTCGGTGCGCGCATGAATGCGCAGAGCTTCGCCACAGGACTAAGGCAGAACGGCACCGAACTGGCCCGATACCTGAAGTAACAATATTAAACTACCGCGAGTAAAAAAAGAACCACGGATTAAACGGATTGCACGGATTCTTCAGCAGCGTGATAAAGCCCCAAGCGGCTGATTACACAGATTCCTACGCCAACGGATATTGCGGCTTAGCCGCGTAATCCAGAACAATCCATCCATGGAAACAGTTATGGAGGCACAAATTCCCTAAATCCCTAAATCCGTGGTTCAAAAGGAACTTGCGGAAAATGAATAACGTGATAGACAGGGCGACAGTAGACAAGATTCTGGATGCGGCACGCATCGTGGACGTGGTGGGCGAGTTTGTCACGCTGCGCAAGAGCGGCGTGAACTACAAAGGCCTGTGCCCATTCCACGATGACCGCAACCCGTCGTTCATGGTCTCGCCCTCCAAGAACATCTGCCACTGCTTCGTGTGCGGCAAGGGCGGCACGCCCGCCGGCTTCCTCATGGAGCACGAGCAGATGACCTACCCCGAGGCGCTACGGTGGCTGGCAAAGAAATACAACATAGAAATAGTAGAGAAGGAGCTTACCGACGAGGAGCGCCAGCAGCAGAACGAGCGCGAGTCGCTCTTCATCGTAAACGAGTGGGCGCGCGACTGGTTCCACGACATACTGAAGAGCTCCGACGAGGGCAAAGCCATAGGACTGCAGTACTTCCGCAGCCGTGGCATTCGCGACGACATCATTGAGAAGTTCCAGCTGGGCTATGCCCCGCAGAAGCGCGACTCCCTCAGCACAGAGGCCACAAAGAAAGGCTACAAGATGGAGTATCTGGTGAAGACCGGCCTCTGCATAGAGAACGAGCGCGGGGCCTACGACCGCTACAGCGGGCGCGCCATCTTCCCCTGGCTCAACGTGAGCGGAAAGGTGGTGGCCTTCGGAGGCAGGGTCTTAGACAGCCGCACAAAGGGCGTGGCACAGAAATACGTGAACAGCCCCGACAGCGATATCTACCACAAGGAGCGCGAGCTATACGGCATCTACCAGGCCAAGAAGGCCATTGTCAAGGAGGACCGTGTCTTCATGGTGGAGGGCTATACCGACGTCATTGCCATGCACCAGGCCGGCATAGAGAACGTGGTGGCCAACAGCGGCACGGCTCTCAGTGTGCACCAGATCCACCTGCTCCACCGCTTCACCAGCAACATCACCCTGCTCTACGACGGCGACGAGGCCGGCATCCATGCCGCCATGCGAGGCACCGACATGCTGCTGCAGGAAGGCATGAACATCAAGGTGCTGCTGCTGCCCGACGGCGACGACCCCGACTCCTTTGCCCGCAAGCACAGCAGTGAGGAACTGCGCAAGTATATCAACGAGCAGCAAACCGACTTCATCACCTTCAAGACGCGACTCACCGTAACCGGCCAGACCGACCCCGTGAAGCGCAGCGAGGCAATAGGCGATATTGTCCAGAGCATCAGCGTGATACCCGACCAGATTCTGCGCTCCACCTACCTCACCGACCTGTCTCAGCGCACAGGTCTGAAGGAGCAGACGCTCATTGCCGAACTGAACAAGCGCGTAAGGAAGAACATCGAGGAGAAGGCCAAGGAGCGCGAACGCGAAGAACGCCGCACAGTCACCTCTCCAACTTCCCCCACCACTCCCACTTCCCCCACCTCACCCACAACACCCACTCCCCCCACAACACTCACAAACACCACCTACTCCCCTCCATCACAGGGAGGGGCCGGGGGAGGGTCTTCCGCCGTTGAGCTGCTGCTGCTTCGCGAGGTGGTTCGCCACGGCAATGAGATTATCTTCAGCAACATCAGCACCGACGACGGCAACACCATCTCGCTCAACGTGGCGCAGTACATAAGCTACGACCTGGGGCAGGACGGCCTCACCTTCTCGCAGCCCCTGCTACAGCAGATACTTGACGAGGCTGTAGAACACAGCACCGACCCTGCTTTCAAGGCAGAGACCTACTTCTGCAACCATGCCGACCCGCAGGTGAGCCATCTTGCCACGCGGCTGGCGTTAGACCGCCATCAGCTGGGCGGACGCTTCGTGGTGCCTCCACGTGAGGACGCCCTTCAGCAGCGAGTGCTCCATCTGGTGATGGACTTCCGCTTGGACATCATTGAGCAGAGACTTAAGAACATACAACAGCAGCTGCGCCAGGCAGGCTCGAACATGGAGCTGACGATGCAGCTGCTTAAAGAACACAAGGAAACCAAGGAGCTGCGCGACATGCTGGCAAAGCGGTTGGGCAGCGACCTCATAGCCCACTAAGAAATGTACTACATACAGAAGAAGATTGAAATCTCTGCCAGCCACAGGCTGACAGTAGACTATGAGAGCAAATGCTCGCAGCTGCACGGCCACAACTGGGTCATCACCATCTACTGCAAGGCTGCCGAGCTTAACCAGAACGGCATGGTGGTTGACTTCACACAGGTGAAGCGACTCATCAAGGACCGACTGGACCACCAGAACCTGAACGACGTGCTGCCCTTCAACCCCACGGCCGAGAACATTGCGCGGTGGTGCACCGAGCAGGTGCCCGAGTGCTATAAGTGCGTGGTGCAGGAAAGCGAGGGCAACGTGGCATGGTATGAAAGTGAGGAGTGAGAAGTGAAAAGTAAGAAGTATCGGATAAACGAGATTTTCTTCTCCCTTCAGGGCGAAGGCTACAACACCGGGCAAGCAGCGGTGTTCATACGCTTTGCGGGCTGCAACATGCGCTGTTCATTCTGCGATACCGACTTCAATTCTTACACCGAGATGACCTCCGACGAGATTCTCTCTCACCTGAAGGACATCCCCGTCCCCCACTCCACCCTCGCTGTGCTCACAGGGGGCGAGCCTACGCTGCAGGCCGACACGGCTCTGGTGGCGAGCCTGAAAGCTATGGGCTTCGAGGTGGCCATGGAGAGCAACGGCTCGCTACCGGCACCCGAGAACCTGGACTGGCTGACGCTGTCGCCAAAGGTGCCGAAGATGGAGCCTGCCCTTGGCTCAAAGTACGGCAAGGAGCTGAAGCTGGTGTTCACCAGTGCTGAAGATACCGACCGCTTCCTAAGTGAGCTGCTGGCCAGCAGTCCCGACATGCGGCAATTCATGGAGGAGGCCCGCTGCCTGTCGCTCCAGCCCTGCGACACGGGCAATGCTGAGCGCAACGCAGAGATAATGCGGGAGTGCATAGAATACATAAAGCGCAACCCGCAGTGGAGACTGTCGCTCCAGACGCACAAGCTGGTAGGCATTAAGTGAGGAGTGATAAGTGAGGAGAGATAAGTGAAAAGTTAGGAGTTGGGCATGAGCTTAATAGGTTTACTATACTGGCTGTCGCGCATCATCGCCATCGGTGCCATCATCCACGTGGTGCTGGACAACCGCCAGCCTGCCAAGACCATGGCCTGGGCCTTGGTCATCTATTTCGTGCCTTACTTCGGTGTCATTGCCTATATCTTCTTTGGCGTAAACTACCGCAAGGAGCGCTACATAAGCCGCCGCTCCATGGACATGCTCACACGCCGCTCCATGATGGAGTTCATAGAGCAGGGCCAGTTCCAGGTGCCCACGGCCTACAAGTCTATTATAGACCTCTTCAAGAACCAGAGCTTCTCCATGCCGTTCATCAGCAAGAGGATGGACATCATCACCAGCGGCTACGAGTTCTTCCCGCAGCTGCTGAGCGACATTAGCCAGGCCAAGAGCCACATCCACCTGTGCATGTACATCTTCGAGGACGATGCCCTTGGGCGCCTTGTTAGCGACGCCCTCATTGACAAGGCACGGCAGGGCGTGGAGGTGAGAGTGATCTACGATGACGTGGGCTGCTGGCGGGTAAAGAAGAAATTCTTCGAGCGCATGCGCCAGGAGGGCATCGACGTAGAGCCTTTCATGCCCGTCCACTTCCCCCAGTTCACCGCCAAGGCCAACTACCGCAACCACCGCAAGATAGTGGTCATCGACGGCGTTGTAGGCTATGTCGGCGGCATGAACATCGCCCTGCGCTACGTGAAGGGCACAAAGCACAAGAAGCAGCAGGGCAAGTGGCGCGACACGATGGTGCGCATAGAGGGCGGGGCAGTGAACGCCTTGCAGCAGGCATTCCTCATCGACTGGTATTTCGTGGACCGCACCCTGCTCTCCGACCGCAAATACTACACCAAACCCGAGGCCGAGGGTGCCCTGATGCAGATGGCCACCAGCGGGCCGGCCAGTCCCTACCCCGAGATCATGCAGGGCTATGTGCGGGCCATCCTCTCTGCAAGGAAATATGTCTATATAGAGACTCCCTATTTCCTGCCCACGGCCTCCGTCTTCTTTGCAATGAAGACAGCGGCAGCATCAGGCGTTGACGTAAGGGTTATGGTGCCGCGCCACTGCGATGCCCATTTTGTGCAGTGGGCCAGCCACAGCTACCTGCGCGAAGCTGTGGAGGCAGGCATCAAGGTTATGCTCTACGAGCCTGGCTTCCTACACTCCAAGCTCATGGTGTGCGACGATGCCATAAGCACCTGCGGCAGCACCAATGCCGACTTCCGTTCGTTCGAGAACAACTTCGAGGCAAACATGTTCTTCTACGATGCCGCCGTGGCCCAGCGCTTCAAGGCCGTCTACCTTGACGACGAGGCGCAGTCAACGGCAATCACCTCCCAGTCCGCCCTTATGCACCCCAACATTGTGCGCCGCCTGTGGGACTCCCTGACGCGTCTGCTGTCCCCGCTGCTGTAGCATTTGCTCCGCCGTGCCGCTCCTTTCATAATTATGGCGGCCATCCTCACGGACAGCCGCCATCGTCATATTAATTTAAACTACAAATTATAACAGCAGTCCACGCTCTTCACAGAGTCTTCAAGAGGACTGCCTTTGAAACAAAAAGTACCCTGCAGAGCTTCCACCCCGCAGGGCTTTTGGTGTTATTCCTCGTCGTCGTCCCAGATGTTGCTGCGGCGGGAGTCCATACCACTTTTGTCTGTAACAGCTTCACCATCAGTGGCGAAGGTAACACCCGTTGTGCTATCGGTTATCGAAGCGGCTATCATCTGCGAGGTCTGAATCTTTACAACCTCAAGGGTTGGGCTTACATATATCTTTTTCATAGCTTTTTCTTTTAAACATTAATTACCATTAATTATCCACTAATTTCTCTTAATTATTTTATCACCGCTCGGTTTACCGCTTGTCTCTGACAAGAACCTTACGGCCATTCATAATGTAGAGACCTCTCTGGGGCTGTGCAACTCTGCGGCCCTGCAGGTCGTATACAGTTCCCTCACCTTCGGAGATAGCCGTGTTGATGCTCTCAATAGCGGTTATTTCCTCCTCGCCAAAAGTCATCGTGAATGTTCGGGCGGCGGCGGCAGCTTCCACCTCAAAGTATGCCTTGTTTGCGGCAAACTCCGTGCCAGTGTAGGGTCTGAATGAGTTTCCGCTCAGTACATAGTAGTTGGCTGTGCCCACCATAGCCGTTGTGCCGTCGGCCTTCGTCGTGCCTTTCAGACTATTATCAGTGAGTGCTGCTGCGTCAGTAGTTCCACTGATGGTGACTTCTGCATTGGCTTCTCCCTTCAATAGGATGCCTGCCCCAGCAGGAATCTTAGCGGGTGCGGCCGTACCATTAATGGTTCCAGCACCAAGGTCAAGTGCCATCTGATAGGCTGTAGCTCCACTAACGATAAAGTCGTAACCTGCACTATAGGTGGCGAAGCCGCTGGCATTCAGGTTGATGGTGACGTCGGGAATGAAGGTAATCTCAAAGAAGTTGAACATTGCATTGGCTTCAGTGTAAGTTGGCTTTGCATTGGCATCTGTTGTTCCCATAATACTCTCAATCAGTATTTCCCCAGCTGTCACTGGTACTGTAGCAGTAACCCGTGTTTCGTCTTTCGACTTATAGTCGGTTACCGTTCCTTGTACTGCGAGCCATCTATAAGGACGACTACCACCACCCGTGTTGTTGAACTTAACAATGAGGATACCGTCGGTCGAAGTCTTTATCTTCAATCCATTAGCTTGAGTATAATATGTACTATTCTTGGCATAGTAGAAATAAGTGGCCTTACCGGCAATTGCATTGGCCTTAAACGACTCATCCCATCCGTCAGCATTTGCAAACACCACATACTCGGTGCTGATTGGTGAGTTCACGGTCGATGACTGTCCACTTGTGCTCCAATTCCATGTTGTCTTGGCAGAAACGGTTTCAATAGTAGTGATAGCTGCGGTAGAGCTATAGTTGACGGGAATAACTATGTCAGCGACACCGGTAGAAGAGATGGTGAGGTTGACGCTGGCGGCAGCTACATCTGCATTCGACTTGTAGGATACTGTCACCTCCGCATTCACGGCACCGTCAACCACAGCAATAGAAGTCTTGTCGACACTCAGGCCGGCCACAGCCGAAGCAAAACTCAGCGAAACGGTCTCTCCTGCCAGGTTGGCACCCGTCACCGTGAACGTCTGCGTACCCGTTGCCACTCTGGGCGAAGCCACCGTAACCGAAGCTGTTGTTGCAGTCAGAGTCGGAGTAGTATTCTTCTTCACCTTCACGGTATAATCGGTCTCAGATCCAGATAAACCGATAGAGGCTGTACCAATATAGTAGCCTTCTTCGACTGTGCCGTCGAAAGCTACGTCTACATCGTCATCGTCTGTAGACGCGTCATCGTAGGTGATGGTCTTCACGAGCTTAATGTCAGACGGCGTAGAGGTGTACTGTATATCGTTAGTAAGTATAATGGTATTGCTACTTACACTATAACCATTTGTTTCACCGTCCTTGGTCAATACAGTATCATCAACTTTCACGGCAGCAGAAGTCTTCAACACCTCAGAGGTAGCAGTCTTTGACACTCCTGCGAAGAATTTCATGGCATAAAGACAACAATCATTTGTGGCTGTAACCTTTGCATAGTAACTTTCAGAAGCAGATAATCCTGTCACCTCCAATTTTTCATAAGCAGCGCTATTGGTATACGAATTACCTGTTGTTGTGCCAACTTGGGAATTATCTGACACTTTATATACAGTTATTGTTGCTGTTCTGCTGGACCCGGTTATCGCAACAAAAGCGCTAACCTTTACTGCTCCGGTAAAATAGAAACGTGCGCTGCGGTTGTCGTTCGTTTTCAGTGTAATACCTGTTGCTGTTGTATTCGATGAAGCAGTTTCTTCTGTTTCAGGGTTAATGTAGTTAGTGTTATTACTACCATTCTTTGAAGAGAAATAAGAAGCGGAGCTTATTTCTCCTCCAGAACCATTGGTTACCCAGCCATTACCACTATCGTAGTAAGAGTACATGTTGGAATTGGTGACCATATACACTTCACCTGTTGTACTAGTAATAGCCTTTGGCGTAATTGCTGCCAACACTCCGCTGCATACAGAGAGCAGTAGCGTCAATAAAGTAAATAATTTTTTCATTGTAGTTTTATTTAGTAAATAAGTTATATGAGTTGCTCTCGTTTGCTTCGACAATGGGAAGCGCTCTACGGAGGTACACATTAATTATATACACGAAAAAGCGCAGAATCGCTGCTCGTCCTACATCTCTTAATCGGGGCTCTGGTAAACCCATAACGAAAGATTTAGTGATACAACAATCCCACGCTATCGCGTAGGAGCAGTCACCATGTCCATCTTGTCGTTATTTTGAAATTTACCAGATTTCGATTAACAAGACAAAGCACAATGCTTCTCTTCTTTTTACCCACGATGTCTTGAAGCTCTCCGCCGCCGGGGCATCGCCATGCCCTTTCTCAGCGGAAGTCTGCCGAGGCAGAAAAACTCCGCTGCAAAAGTATAAAGAAAAAAGCGAACCGCCAAACGATTCGCCAATTATTTTTTCACTAATTGAGAGAAATGCTGTTCACTAATCAAGACAAATGCTGTTCACTAATCAAGAGAAATACAATTCACTAATTAGGAGAAATATTTATCGTAATTAGTGAGTCATATTTATCCCAATTAGTGAAAATAATCCATTTATCTCAATTCGTGAAAAGGATTCAGAGCTGTTCTATTTCCTCCACCGTGAGGCCGGTTACATCGGC
>JAFTAR010000130.1 GCA_017455495.1 Prevotella sp. | reverse complement strand
ATACATTCAAATTCTGACGAAAAATCTTTTCCGTTTTTTTGTGCAATTCAGGAAAAAGACGTACCTTTGCACACGTGATTAAGATTGAACGACATATAGAGATATTGCTACTAAGCAACGACTGCGTAATATTGCCAGGATTGGGCGGTTTTGTGGCCCACCATGTGGATGCCCGCATAGACAAAACCGACAATATGTTCCTTCCGCCGTTGCGCACGCTGGGTTTTAACCCGCAGCTCACCATGAACGACTCGCTCTTAGTGCAGTCATACATAGAGACTTACGACGTGAGCTATCCGGAAGCCCTGCGAATGGTGGAAAACGACGTGGACGAGCTTAGGCAGCATATAGATGCCTTTGGCGAGTACGAGCTGAACGGCATTGGCAGGCTGAGCCGCAACGAAGAGGGCAGCTTGCTGTTTGAACCCTGCGAGGCAGGCGTACTTACCCCTGAGTACTATGGTCTGGGTGGCTTCCAGATGCCTGTGCTTGACGAGGCTCTGGCAAAGGTGGAAACCATGGATGCAGACAATGGTAGCGACAAGAAAGGCACCCATGACGTCTTAATTATAAAGATGTCTTGGCTGCGCAATGCCGTAGCTGTTGCCGCCGCTGTCATAGCCTTCCTTATGATTGGCACTCCGGTGACCAACAGCACCCAGCAGGTGGGGGGCACAAGCCAGAGCTCGTTTATCCCCGTGATACAGCAGCATGAGCCTTCCGCCGCATCGCTCCCCTCGGTAGAGGAGGCCGCCGTGGCAGACCAGACTGCCGTTGCATCTGACAGTATCAACTCCGGGAACGTTGAAACAGAAGAAGCTGTTTCTGAGGAGACTGCAGAAGCCGTGCAGCAGCCAGAACCTGCAGAGGTGTCCGAGCCGGAGGTTCTCAACACGGAGTATTGCATCGTAATGGCAAGCCAGGTCTCAGAGCGCAATGCCCTCAGGTTTATTGAGCAGCTGAAGGCTCAGGGGTATAACGATGCCCGGATGTGGGTGAACGGCAACCGCATGCGCCGTGTGGTCTATGGCAGCTTTGCCACCGAAGCCGACGCAGAAAGCACGCTGCAGCAGCTGCGCAGCGAGAGCAGGCTGTTCAGGGATACCTGGATTACCGAGATGAAATAACCCCCTCTATCCACTTCACTCACCCTTATTGTAATGAAGCGTGTACGCTGCCCTAAGTGCGACAACTATATCACTTTTGACGAGACGGCCTACGCTGAGGGTCAGTCGCTTGTGTTCCAGTGCCCTGAATGCGGCAAGCAGTTTGGCATACGTATCGGTGTTTCCAAGCTAAGGCTCACCCAGAAGGAAGAGAACGCCTCCAACGGCGAGCCGGAGCTTCCTGAGAGCAGCCTCGGGGCAATTGTTGTCATTGAGAACGTGTTCCACTTCAAGCAGGTGCTGCCCCTGAAGATGGGCGACAACACCATTGGCCGCTACCAGAAGGGAAATCCCATAACCACTCCCATTGAGACCGTAGACCCCAGCGTTGACCTGCTGCACTGCATTGTCAATGTTAGTCGCGACAAGAAAGGGCGGCTGCGTTACACCCTTCGCGATGCCAACAGCAACACTGGCACTTTTGTAGACAATACTGAGCTCCAGCCGCGTGAACAAAGAATCATCACCGACGGTTCCCTTTTTACTATAGGTGCTACCAGCATTCTGCTCAAAATCTGAAGTTTAACCACTTAGGCTTAAAGTTTTTATGAGGAAATTACTGTCTGTTATTCTCGTGCTGTTGTGTGTGCAGACCGTCGTTGCCCAGATGACCGACCCGGTACATTTCACCACAGAGCTTAGAATGCTTCAAGGCAACGAGGCCGAGATTGTATTTACCGCCACCATTGATCCTGGCTGGCACCTCTATTCCTGCGACATAAGCGAAGACGGGCCTGTCAAGGCCACCTTCAATGCAGAGCGGATGGAGGGGGCAGAGACCGTTGGGCCGTTGAAGCCTAAGGGACAAGTCAAGGAGCAGTTTGACGAAATGTTTGGCATGACACTCCGCTTTTTTGAGCGCAGTGGAGCCTTCGTGCAGAAGATACGCTTCACTCAGCCAAGATACCACATAAGCTGCTATCTGGAATACGGTGCCTGCAACGATGAGATGTGCATGCCGCCCACCACAGTAGAGTTTGAAAAGAGTGGGGAGACTGGCATTTCAGCAACAGTTCAAGAGACTGCTACCGAGAGTGATGCCCCAGTTACGGTCTCCGAGGAATCAGACACCGTTTCGGCTTTCGCAGATATACTATCATCCGCAGATGTAACTGCTCCCCCCCTTGGGGGGGCGGGGGAGGGGTCTGTGGGTTCTGTTGGTAACCTTTGGCAACCCATCACTTCCGACCTTCAGGCTTTCCAGCAGGCAGGGGGCAGCAACGACACAGACCTCTCCTGGTGGATGATTTTCCTTGAGGGATTGCTGGCAGGCTTCCTTGCCATCCTCACCCCGTGCGTCTGGCCCATCATTCCTATGACGGTGTCGTTCTTCATAAAGCGTAACAAGACACGGCGCAAGGCCATTAGCGAGGCCGTTACCTACGGCTTGAGCATCGTTGTAATCTATGTGCTGCTGGGCGTTGTGGTGTCGCTCATCTGGGGGCCGAGCAAGCTCAACGACCTCTCCACCAATGCCGTGTTCAACATCTTCTTCGCCCTGCTGCTCATAGTCTTTGCCGCCTCCTTCCTTGGTGCCTTCGAGTTGACGCTTCCCTCGTCATGGTCGAACAAGATTGACCGGAAGGTAGACGACTTGCAGACATCAACATCCAAATCTCAATCCTCAACTTTCAAATCTCAACCCTCAACTCTCAACTCCCTATTGAGCATCTTCCTCATGGCCTTCACCCTGGCCTTGGTAAGCTTCTCGTGCACAGGCCCCATAGTAGGCTTCCTGCTCGTTGCTGTGTCAACCCAGGGCGACATCATCGCCCCCACCATAGGCATGCTTGGCTTTGCCATAGCCCTTGCCATTCCCTTCACCCTCTTTGCCCTCTTCCCCTCCTGGCTGAAGCAGGCTCCAAAGTCGGGCGGCTGGATGAACACCATCAAGGTGGTGCTGGCATTCATAGAGCTTGCCTTCGCCATGAAGTTCCTCTCTGTGGCCGACCTGGCCTACGGGTGGCACCTGCTCGACCGCGAAGTGTTCCTCTCCCTTTGGATAGTGCTCTTCACCCTCTTGGGAGCCTACCTGCTGGGCTGGCTCCGCTTTCCCCACGACGGCGATCGTCGTGGCACGAACGTGCCGCAGTTCTTCCTTGCATTGGCCTCGCTTGCCTTCGCTGTCTATATGGTGCCAGGCCTCTGGGGAGCACCGCTGAAGGCCATCAGCGCCTTCTCGCCTCCCATGAACACGCAGGATTTCAACCTCTACGACGGCTCCGTAGAGGCCCGCTTCACCGATTACGACCTTGGCATGGCTGCTGCACGGAGAGAGGGCAAGCCGGTGCTGGTAGACTTCACGGGGTTTGGATGCGTGAACTGCCGCAAGATGGAGGCGGCCGTATGGACCGACCCTACGGTGCGCGACCTCATCACGCAGCGCTATGTGCTCATATCGCTCTATGTCGACGACAAGACCCCGCTGCCTCAGCCCTTAGACGTGACCGAAAGCGACGGCAGCACACGCCGCCTGCGTACCGTTGGCGACAAGTGGAGCTATTTGGAGCGGATGAAAATAGGAGCCAACACACAGCCTTTCTACGTGCTGCTTGACCCCTCTACAGGCAAGCCCCTCAATGCCTTGCGCTCTTACGACGAGGATATTTCCCAGTACATTGACTTCCTGCAGAAGGGACTGGCTAATTATGCACCATAGGTGTGGACAGAAGCACTGCCTTTTGGGAAGGGCAATGCACGAAAAAGGAGGTGAACACCTTGGTGCTCACCTCCTGAATTTTAGTATTTTTCTGTCTGTTTAGAAGTTGTAGTACAGACCGAAGGTAAGGTTGTTCTGGTTGAACTCAACGCCAGTAGCATTCGAGGTGTCAACGCCGTCAGCCTTGGGGTTCTTGCTGTTGAAGCCAACGAAGCCGAAGTGGGTAACGAAGCTCAGCTTGTCGCTCAGGGTGAAGGCCACGCCAGGCTTCAGGCCAAGTGCGAACTCTGTATAGTTATCCTTCACGCTTCCATAGCTAATACCACCGTCAACGAAGAGGTTTACATTGCTTCCCACGGGAACGGTGTAGCGCACGTATGGGGCGATAGAGAACTTCTCGTAGTTGATGTTGGGATTATAAGAGGCATTGATGAGGTTGCAGTTGCCCTTCTGGTATCCGAGTGTCACGCCAACGGCCCACTCGTCGTTGATGTTGTAGCCAACCTCAGGGAGGAACTTGTAGGTTGTCTCTGCATCGGCATTGCCGTCCTTAACGCTGGCAATACCAACAGAACCGCCCACGTAAACCTGTGCATTCATCGTAACTGCCATGCAAGCGGCAGCAAGAGTCATAAGAATCTTCTTCATTTTCTTTTTACCTTTCTTTTATTACGTTAGTAATGTTAAACTTTGGCTTGTAGCTGCCTTGTGGCAACTGCTTGCCGTTATCTTGAAATCGGGTGCAAAGGTACGCCTTTTCTTCGTTGTTTGCCCACACAATCTGCCTTTTTTTTCCATTTTCGCGGGCAAGACTTGACATATCACAAGAAAACGCCATGCAATTAAAAGGCAATTTGTTTGGTTCATAGAAGAAAAAAACGTAATTTTGCACCAAAATAGCGATACGATGCGCCAGGCAATGATATTTGCTGCGGGACTTGGCACCCGCTTGAAGCCCCTTACCGACACCATGCCCAAGGCTTTGGTGCCTGTGGGAGGGAAGCCATTGATAGATATAGTTGTGGAGCGCCTCATGGCTCAGGGCTACACCCGCTTTGTGGTAAATATCCACCATTTTGCCCAGCAGATAGTGGACCACGTGGCTGGTCAGGACTATGCCCCGTTAGTGAGGTTCAGCGACGAAACCTCCCAGCTCCTTGAGACGGGTGGGGGACTGAAGGCGGCAGCACCGCTCTTTGCCGACGATGCTCCTATACTTATACATAATGTAGACATCCTTGACAATGTTGACTACAACTGGTTTGCCCGCCAGCACCTGCCTGACGAGGATGCCGTGCTATTGGTGAGCCGCCGCAAGACCAAGCGCTACCTGCTGTTTGACAGCGGCATGCGCCTGATGGGCTGGATCAACATAGAGACGGGTGAGGTGCGCAGTCCCTTCCCCTGGCTGCGCGAGGCTGACATCAAAGTCAACGACGATTTGCAAGTGGAAATCTCAACCCTCAAATCTCATCTCTCACCACTCATCTCTCAACCCTCAACTCCCAACCCTCAACCCTTAAATCTGTACGCCTTCGCTTTCAGCGGCATCCACAGCTTCTCGCCCACGCTCTTCCGCCTGATGGACCGCTTTCCCGATCGTTTCCCCATCATAGACTTCTATCTCAGCATATGCCACCGCAGCCACATAGTAGGACTGGTGAAGCAAGACCTTCGCCTGCTCGACGTGGGGAAGCTTGATGCCATAGACAAGGCAGAACAATTCCTACGAACCCCCTGAGTCAGGGGGCAGGGGGTCTGAACAGGCGCAGATTCACCTGAACATAATAATAATTTAAATGTCTGATTCGCGTCTGTTCAGACCCCCATCCCCCTAACTTGGGGGGGCATAGATATGCAGAAGATTATCATTCTTGACTTCGGTTCGCAGACAACGCAGCTCATAGGGCGCCGTGTCCGCGAGCTTGACACATTCTGTGAAATCCTGCCTTACAACAAGTTTCCCAAGGACGACCCCTCCGTGATTGGTGTCATCCTAAGTGGCTCGCCCTTTAGTGTCCATGACCCAGAAGCCTTCAAGGTAGACCTTTCGCAGTTCATGGGGCGTGTGCCTGTACTGGGCATCTGCTACGGTGCACAGTTCATCTCTCATACCCTTGGCGGCAAGGTGGAGAAGGCAGACAGCCGCGAGTACGGGCGTGCCAACCTGGAATTCATAGACCTTGACAACCCCTTGTTTAAAGGTTTCGACCAGCACTCGCAGGTGTGGATGAGCCACGGCGACACCATTACCGCCATTCCCGACGGCTTCACTACAATAGCCTCAACGAAAGATGTCAGGCAGGCTGCCTTCAGCTTCACTCCTGCCAATGAGGCTCCTGTCTTCGCCGTGCAGTTCCATCCCGAGGTCTTCCACACCATGCAGGGCACACGGCTGTTGAGCAACTTCGTGGTTGACATCTGCGGTTCGCGTCAGGAGTGGAGTGCCGCCTCATTTGTAGACACCACCGTGGCCGAGCTGAAGGAGCAGATAGGCCAGGACCGTGTCATCCTCGGTCTTTCCGGCGGCGTTGACTCGTCGGTGGCTGCCGTATTGCTCAACCGTGCCATCGGCGACCGCCTTACGTGTATCTTCGTAGATCACGGCATGCTGCGCAAGGATGAGTTCCGGCAGGTCATGGACGACTACAAGGTGTTGGGCCTTAACGTAATCGGAGTGGATGCCTCACAGAAGTTCTTTGCCGACCTCGCCGGAGTCACCGAGCCGGAGCAGAAGCGCAAAATCATTGGCCGCGACTTCGTGGAGGTGTTCAATGCCGAGGCAAAGAAAATCAAGGATGCCAAGTGGCTGGGCCAGGGCACCATCTATCCCGACCGCATAGAAAGCCTCAACATCACGGGCAAGGTGATAAAGAGCCACCACAACGTGGGCGGCCTGCCCAAGGAGATGAATCTCCAGCTGTGCGAGCCTCTGAAATGGCTCTTCAAGGACGAGGTGCGCCGCGTGGGCCGTCAGCTGGGCATGCCCGAGCACCTCATCACGCGCCACCCCTTCCCCGGTCCGGGCCTTGCCGTCCGCATACTGGGCGACATCACGCCAGAGAAGGTGCGCATACTGCAGGAGGCCGACGATATATATATAAAAGGTTTGCGCGCGTATAAGGTGAAGCTCAGCGGAGAAGAAGCCCGCAAGGTCCTGGCAGCCGGCGTGCCTGCGCAGATGACCGATGGCGAGATAGAAGTGTCGCTCTACGACCAGGTGTGGCAGGCTGGTGCAATCCTGCTCAGCACCGTGCGTAGCGTTGGTGTCATGGGCGATGAGCGCACATACGAGAACCCTGTTGCCCTGCGTGCCGTAACTTCGAGCGATGCCATGACGGCCGACTGGGCTCATCTGCCCTACGACTTCATGGCCCGTGTCTCCAACGAGATTATCAACAAGGTGCGCGGAGTGAACCGCGTCTGCTACGACATCTCCTCAAAGCCGCCCGCAACAATAGAGTGGGAATAAGAGCCCGGTGCTCAGTTCCTCATGGCGTTAAGCACGGCGAGGACGGTGACTCCCACATCGGCAAAGACAGCCATCCACATTGTGCTGAGGCCTATGGAGGCCAGGATTAGCACAGCCAGCTTGACTCCAATGGCAAACCACACGTTCTGACGGGCAATGGCAAGTGTGCGGCGGGCCAACCGTATGGCGGTGCATATCTTTGACGGCTTGTCGTCCATCAGCACCACGTCGGCCGCTTCTATTGCCGCGTCAGAGCCTATGGCACCCATGGCTATGCCTACGTCGGCACGGGCCAGCACGGGAGCATCGTTTATGCCGTCGCCAACGAAGGCCAGCTTGCCGTCGGGGGTGCCAGAAGTGAGCAGACTCTCTACATGCTTTACCTTTTCCGCAGGCAGCAGTTCGGCATGATATTCGTCTATGCCGAGCTGCTGGGCTATGTCGCGGCCGGTCTCGTTGCGGTCGCCCGTTAGCATCACAACTTTTTCCACTCCCAGCTCGTGCAGGCTGCTCACGGCCTGCTGGCTGTCAGCCTTTGGTTGGTCTGTTATTACGATATGGCCTGCATACTCGCCGTTTATGGCCACATGGATGATGGTGCCGCTGTGGTGGCAGTCATGCCAGTGCGCTCCTATGCGTTCCATCATCTTTGTGTTGCCTACGCAGACGAGGTCGCTGCCTATGCGGGCGCTTATGCCGTGGCCCGCCGTCTCCACAACGTCGGTTACCTGACAGCCGTCGGTGGCCTCCTCTGGAAATGCCTCTCTCAGCGCGGCCCCGATGGGGTGGGTGGAGAAGTGCTCCACGTGGGCTGCCAGGTGCAGCAGGTGCTGCTCGTCGTAGCGCTCGGGGTGGACAGCCGTTACGGCAAAGTGCCCCTGTGTAAGAGTGCCAGTCTTGTCAAACACCACGGTCTTTATCTTTGCCAGCGTGTCGATATAGTTTGCTCCCTTTATCAGTATGCCGTGACGGGAAGCCCGCCCTATGCCGCCGAAGAAGGTAAGTGGAACGGAAATGACCAGTGCGCATGGGCACGACACAACGAGGAAGATGAGTGCCCGGTGGAGCCAGAGGGTGAAAATGGACATTGCCTCGCCGACCGACACATTATTTATAATATAGGCCAGAAGCGGGGGCGCCACGGCCAGTGCCAAGGCAGCGAATACCACAACCGGAGTGTATATGCGGGCAAAGCGGCTAATGAAGCGCTCGCTCCTTGACTTGTGCTCTCCGGCGCTTTCCACAAGTTCTATTATCTTTGTGGCGGTGCTGTCGCCAAAGGCCTTTGTAACGCGGATATGCAACAGCCCGGAGAGGTTTACGCAGCCGCTCAGCACCTCGTCGCCTTCAGCGGCCTGTCGTGGCATGCTCTCACCGGTAAGCGCCACGGTGTTCACCGTTGACGAGCCGCTCGTAACGATGCCGTCAAGGGGAATCTTCTCGCCTGACTTCACAACGATGGTCTCGCCGGGAACAATAGTGTCGGGAGCCACCGTGACTTCCTTCCCGTTGCGAACCACGTGAGCCTGGTCGGGTCTTATGTCCATCAGGTGGGATATGCTCCGCCGGCTCCTCCCTTCGGCGTAGCTCTCAAAGAGTTCTCCCACCTGGAAGAACAGCATTACGAACACGGCCTCAGGAAATTCTGTCTCGGCTCCAGGCATGAAGCCGATGGCGAGGGCACCGATAGTTGCCACCGACATGAGCAGGTGCTCGTTGAAGGCTTCGCCATGGGCAAGACCCTCTAAGGCCTCGTGAAGTGTCTCGTAGCCCACTATGAGGTAGGGAACAAGGTATATCAGCAACAGCTGCCAGGTGGGCAGGCTGGAATAGTGCTCTGTTAATACGGCGGCTACAAGCAGCAGGGCTGCAGCAGCTATCTGCATGATGCTTCTTTTCATTTCCCCGTGCTCATGGTGGTGCTCATGCTCATGGTTGTGTTCATGCTCGTCTTCGTGGTGTTGATGTTCTTTTGCCATGATGTTATGTCTTTTGTCCTTTTTTCCGCTGCAAAGGTAGGCATGTTCTTTTGCAACCCGGTTGCAAATACGGTTATAATCCTTCTCTCTATCCGGCTATTTTAGCATGGGAGGTTAATTTTTTCGTCTATTTATTTCTTGGTGTTGGAAAAATAGACTAATTTTGCAGAGAAAAGCAAACTCAACTCAACAAACCTTATATCAATTGTAATACAGACTATGCTTGCACTTAAAGTGGCATTTTGGATTTGCCTCATACTTGTGTTCTACACATATTTAGGCTATGGCATTCTGCTATGGCTCATACTTAGGATAAAGCGTGTGTTCCACCCCATGAAGTGTGACCCCGTGCTTCCTCTTGACGAAGAGCAACTGCCCACGGTGACACTCATGATTTGTGCCTATAACGAAGAGGAGGTGATTCCCGAGAAGATGGAAAACATACGCCAGCTGCAATACCCCGCCAGCCGCCTCTGTGTGATGTGGGTCACCGACGGCAGCACCGACCGCTCCAACGAGCTGCTCAGGCAGTATGAAGAGGTGAAGCTGGTGTTCAGCCCTGAGAGGAAGGGCAAGGCAGCAGCCATGCAGCACGGGCTTAGGGAGAACCGCTCGGAGATAGTGGTTTTCACCGATGCCAACACAATGCTCAATGCCGAGGCCCTGCGCGAGATAGTGCGCCAGATGATGAAGCCCGGGGTGAGCTGCGTAAGCGGAGAGAAGCGCGTGGCAGCGCGACACGAAGGCCAGGTGGCTGCCGAGGGCGAGGGGCTGTACTGGAAGTATGAGAGCAAGCTGAAGCAATGGGACAGCGACCTCTATTCGGCAATGGGAGCGGCAGGCGAACTCTTCGCCGTGCGGATGGAGCACTACCGCGAGGCCCCGTCGAACGCACTCCTCGACGACTTCATGATGTCTATGCTCATCGTGAAGGACGGCCACCGCATAGCCTACACAAGCCGGGCATACGCCATGGAGTATGGGTCGGCCGACATGCACGAGGAGTCGAAGCGAAAGCGGCGCATTGCTGCCGGAGGACTGCAGAGCATCTGGTGGCTGCGCTCGCTGATGAACCCATTCAAACACCCGAAGGTGTTCTTCCAGTTTATATCACACAGGGTGCTGCGGTGGAGCATAACGCCATTTGCACTGCTGGCACTCATACCGCTGAATATCATAATCTTGATGATGGAGTGCTCAACGCTTTATACGGTCATTGCCGTGCTTCAGGCCTTGTTCTATGCAGCTGCACTCGGAGGCTGGTTGATGGCCCTCAGCGGCAGGAAAAACAAGCTGCTTTACATACCTTACTACTTCCTCTTCATGAATCTCAATGTGTTCTATGGAATACGCTACTTGGCAAGCCACAGAACGAGCGGAACATGGGAAAAGGCAAAAAGAGGCTGAAACAATATATTTTTTTCGGGAAAATGATTGCTGTTTGAAAAAAAAGTAGTACTTTTGCATGTTACTATCTTAATGTCAAGGATGATGAATCAGGACGAGAAAGAAATTCTGCTCCAAAAATTTGCCGACGTGAACCACAGGCTTAATGTGGCCAACCAGCAGTTGGAGGAAGCAAACAAGAAACTTAAGGAATACGAGGAAAAGGCAAACGCAGCAGAAAGAGCAAGCAAGATGAAGTCGCTCTTCCTGGCCAACATGTCGCATGAGATACGTACTCCGCTGAACGCCATTGAGGGCTTTGCCCGCGTCTTGGTGGAGGCCGACTCTCTGAAGGACCGCATGGACTATCTTGAAATTATTGAGAGCAACAACCATCGCCTGCAGAGCCTTATCAACGAGATACTTGACCTCTCGCGTGTTGAGGCCGGAGAGATAAGTATTAAGAAGACCAATGTGGACCTGGGCAAGATGCTTGAGGGTATAAAGCAGGTGTTCAAGTTCCGCTGTCCGGAGACAATCAACCTGAACTGGAACAAGCCAGCCATATCGGTAGTGATGACCACCGACGAGGACAAGCTTACACAGGTTTTCTCCAACCTCATCTCGAACGCTTTGAAGCACACTATCCGCGGTTCGATAACCTACGGATACACAATAAGCAACGACCACCATCAGATAGAGTTCTACGTAAGGGATACCGGTTCGGGCATTGAGCCGGAGTTCGTGGAACATATCTTCGATATTTACGCATCAAAGGATGCAGAGCAGAAAAAAGGCTACGGCCTGGGCTTGGCTCTTTGCAAGATTATCGTTGAGAAGATGGGCGGCACTATCAGCGTGGAGTCGAAGGTTGGCGCAGGCACCACCTTCAAGTTTGCCATGCCGTTCCACGGCACAATTGGCGGAGTAGCCACCAGCAACCGCACCACCACCCAGTCGCAGATGATCCGCACCCTGCGGGTGAGCAACCGGGGCGACGAGAACCTGCTTAAGACGGTACTTGTGGCAGAGGACGAAGAGAGCAACTTCGAACTGGTGCGCATAGTACTCCAGAAGCGCTACAGGCTTATACATGCCCACAACGGCATAGAGGCCGTAACGCTGAACGACGACGAGCACCCCGACCTCATACTGATGGATATCCGCATGCCAGAGATGAACGGCCTGGACGCAACGAGAATCATTAAGGAAGTGAACCACAATACGCCTATTATTGCCCTGTCGGCATACGCTTTCGAGGAGAACATACGCGAGGCAAAGGCTGCCGGTTGCGACGACTTCATGGCCAAGCCATTCCGTGTGGAGGAACTCATTGAGATTATTGAGCGTTACATCGGGAAATAGTTAAAAAGAAGTTTTTACTGATTCGCACTTGGTGATATGGGAAAGCTGGCCGTCTACAAGTATCTCTCCTTCATGATGTTGGTATTCACCGTGCTTGTCACGGCGTTTGTCTTTTTCGGACTCTTTGGCGGATATTCCAACCCTGCTACAGGCACAGCCATGGCCCTGTTGGTCTATGCCTTGCCACTGTTGATCATCGTTGAGGCAGTGCTGCTGTTGTTCTGGCTCATAAGGCGCCGCTGGCACTGGGCTGCAATACCAGCCGTTACCCTTCTGTGCTGCCTGCCATATCTTGGCACTATCTACCAGTTCAGCCTGTTCAGCGGAGCCGACGAGGCAAGGACAGGAGTGAAGGTGGCTACATACAACGTGGCACGCTTCGGCCGCGAGATTAATGGAGCCAAGGCAGAGTCGATACTCTCAATCATGAGGCGTCAGCAGGCCGACATCCTTTGCGTTCAGGAGTATCAGGAGAATAGCGGCGACACCGTGAACTCCGGCCGCTTCAAGAGCTATTTCAACCATTCGGCAATGGGCTTTGAAGACATGATGGTGTTCAGCCGCCATCCTATTGTGGCTTCCCAGATAATAGACTTCGGTCCCAACACGAACAACAGCGGTATGTGGGCCGATATTGACATCAATGGTAAGGTGATACGCGTGTTCAACATCCACTTGCAGACAACCGGCATAAACCGCACCCAGCGCCAGCTGTCAAAGCAGGCCGCCCAGGGCTCCGTGGTGGACAACAGCCGTATATTGCGCTCACTCTATGGCTCCTATACCTACGGTATGGGGATAAGGGCACAGCAGGCCGATCTGGTGAAGGCAGAAATAGAGAACAGTCCTCACCCCGTAATTGTTTGCGGCGACTTCAACGATGTTCCTTATTCCTACGTCTACAGGACTGTGAAGGGCGACTTGGTAGACGGCTTCAAGGAGTGTGGCAAGGGGCTGATGTATACTTTCAACGAGGGGAAGAAACTGGTTCGCATTGACTACATCTTCCATAGTGAGAGCATGGAAGGGTGCACATACTACAAGGAGGATGTGAACTATTCCGACCACTTGCCGGTGTTCATGAACATCTCTTTGTAAAGGAGCGTCTTCCGTCTGCCCGGCTATGGCCAGGCGCTGCCCGCCTTACTGTACAATCTTGAACCTTACGCGGAAAGAGTGCTCATGCTCTTCCCAGTTGGTACCCAGCATTTCAAACCGTCCTATCTGGCTTGTGCTGCGCACATGGCGGCCTATGCATGGGCATACGTCATAGTCGCCGATACGAACCAGGCGCACCGTGTCGCCGGCATCATCGGGAAGCCGGTCAAGGCTTATGCCCTCAGGAAGGTCATTGCGGCTCACCACTTCAAACGTCACGGGCAGGTCCTGCTCTATCAGCTCGTTCATGCGGCGCTCTATCTCCTTTTCCTCCTGGCGGCTCGGCCTCTGCTTCAGGTGAAAGCTCATCTTGCTCTTCTTCCGCTCCACATGGGCGTTGTAGCTCCGTTCACATCCGAACAGGCGTATCATGGTCTGGTTGAGCAGGTGCTCGGCAGTATGGGCGGGCGGGAATGCCACGTCCCTCTCTTCTATCATTTCCATATTATAATAATGTGTATCTTTTATTTGCTATAAGTTAGAATGGCAGACCTACTGCGAAATGGAAGGCATAGTCGCGGCTGAAACGCGGGTGCAGCAGGGGGAAGTGCTCGTCATCGTCCGACTTGTAGGCAGGGTTGACCGCTTTCATGCCCAGGTCGAAGCGGAGAATGAAGTAGCCTAAGTTGAGGCGCATGCCCATGCCGTAGCTTACTGCCAACTGGCTGAGCAGCTCCTCGGGTTTGAATTGCCCCTCCGGCTGCATGTCGTAGTTGCGCAGGGTCCACACGTTTCCGGCGTCGATGAAGGCAGCAGCCCCGAGTTTCCAGAACAGGTGGGTGCGGTACTCAAGGTTCATGTCGAGCTTCATGTCGCCTGTCTGGCTGATGAAGTTTATGCGGCCGTCGCGCTCCCTGTATTTGCCGGGGCCTAATGAGCGCACGCTCCAGCCGCGCACGCTGTTGGCACCGCCCGAGAAGTATCTCTTCTCAAACGGCAGCACGCTGGAATTGCCGTATGGGTAGGCTATTCCGAAACCTATATGGGCCACGATCTGGTTCTGTTCGTCTATCTGCCAGGAGCGTGTTACGTCAATGTCGGCCTTGGCATACTGGGCAAATGCAATGTTGAACAGGCGGTAGTGGCCGTTCTCGTCTTGCCTGGCGCCAAACAGCGCTGATGCCCCGGAGAGCAGGTTGCCTGATGTCTCAAGGTTCAGCTTGATGGCAACGGGACCCTTGGCGTAGGAATAGCCCACTCCGAACTTTGTTATGAACAGGTCCTCGTAGTTATATCTCAGTATGGCATTGCGGGAAGTCTCGTTCTCAAGGTATTCGCGGCGGAAAGTGCTGGAAATCCATGGCATGAAGACGTAGTTCAGGTCAAGCACGTCAAGTTGGAAATGCTGGTTGGAGCCGGGGCGGTGCCACTTGTAGCGCCAGGCTGCCGACAGCACTCTGCGGTGGAACTCAGGCCTGTCCTGTAGGTCGTAGAGAAGTGACAGCTCGCTTGTAGAAGTAAGGGCTGATGAAGCATGAGTGCTGAAAAAAGGAACCAGAAGCCTCGGAAACTGCAGGCGGGCCTCAAGCGAGTACTCTGTGAAGTCCTGGCCCTCGTAGCCCTCCAGGCCCTTTATGGCCTCGTATGCTCCTCTCAGCTGCAGACTCAGCACCTCGCTGCCTCTCAGCAGGTTACGGTTCTGGTATGTGAGTGAGGCGGCAGCTCCTAAGTCGCCAGCAGTGTTTGTTCCTTCCGGCTGGAAACTTATGGTTGAGGGCTTTGCTGCCTGGAGCTGTATGTTGCAGTTTAGCAGGGTAGTGTCAGGTTCGGGAGCCAAAGAGATGTTGGTATACCTTATGGCCTGCATCCTGCCGAAATGGTTGTAGGTGTTGCGCAGTCCGGTGGCAGAGTAGTAGTTGCCCTCAGAGAGGTGAGTGCACTCGTTGAGCACTGCCTGGCGCAGGGGCAACCGTCTGCCTGTGGGGTCTGTATTTGCATATTCTATGCTGTTCACCCTGTAGCGTGAGTGGAGCGTGTCCGGGCGGCCGTTACGAGTTAGCAGGCCAAGCCTGAGGGTAAGGCTGATAAGTTGCGAACCTGCAGCAGTGTCGGCACGGTAAGTGATGTATTCCTTGTTGAACCTGAAGTAGCCGCTGTCGGCAAGGAGGGCCGTGATTCGCTTGCGCTCGGCGTCCAGCTTGTTCAGGTCGAACCTCATTCCCTCATGCAGCAGGCGGCGAAGGGTGTCTTCTGCCTGAAGTATGCGCGAAATGCACGGGTCGTCAATCTGGTAGCTGATGTGGTGTATGAAGTAGGGCTGGCCCGGCTGCAGCATGTAAGTCACGTCAGTCTTGCGGCCATGCTGCGAGGTTATCATTGAGACATCTGCTTTCAGAAAACCTTCGTTTATCAGCTGTTGCCTTAGGTCTCCCTGTGTCAGCACGGCCTTTGTGCTGTCAAAGACAACAGGCGGCTCACCTATTGACTGCAGCATTCGGTTGAGCCATTTGGTGGTGTCTGTGCCGGCTGCGGAGTAGACATGCAGAGGCAGCTTGAGCAGGGAGAACCAGCGGGAGTTGGGCTTCTGCCTTACGTATGCCCTCAGCGCGGCTGTGTTTATGTCCTTGTACTCTCCAGCCACATCCACGTGAACGGCATTAAGCAGAGTGTGCCCTTCAGGCACGAAGCGCGTGGTGCTGCACGAAGCAAGGGCAAGCATCAGCACGGCCATGCAGACTACATTCCTAAAGACTCTGCTCATAAGGCCTCGTCTTCGGGACGTTCCGGCCTGCGGGAGAGTGGCGGCAGGTGGCGCTTCTTGCGCAGGTAGGCTTCACGCCTCGCCTCATACTCGTGCTGGTGTTGCTCTATATATCCGTCGGCCATTGTCGTGGTGTGGTAATGCTCTCTTCTGTGCTAAAGGTATATGCGTGGGCCTACTTGAATTTAGCGTAGACTATGCTTATGGTCAGAGGGTCGTGTCTGTTGGTGGCTCCGCCCACAAGCCGTGTGCTGGTTATCGCCATGTCGTGGTGCATGCTGGCAAGGGTAGTGCTTGTCGACGATGTGGTGGTGTAGGTAACGGGCACCAGCACCATCTTGTTCCAGTCAGGATGCTCGGCCACCCAGTTTGGGTTTGCTTTCACGCCGCGCTGCTTGGTTTGCCATAGTGTGGTGACAAGCGAGGAGAGGTTGTTGAACGTGTATGTGTTGTTGCGGGTGGCTGTTGATGCGTTTGAATAGTTGTATACAGCATAGTAGGACGTGATGTTGTCCGGCAGCCTGTTGTTCTCGAAGAATGTCTTCAGACTGTCTTTCTGCACCAGCAGCAAGGCGGTGGGGGCGGGTAGTGCCCTGCTGTCGTCCGTTTCATTGTTAAGCCTCTGGAACGTCAGCTTTGCAGCAATGAGGGAATCGCCTTCATGGCCGGTCTTGATGTCGTCGACGGGGATGGTGACCTCCGTGAAGAGGCCGGCAGGAGTCTTGATGTATGTATAGTCTGTCTCGGCGGCCATAGCCTTCAGTGTCTCCGTATCGTTCTGCACGTATGTGGTCTGCAACACCTCCTTTGTGCCGGCAAGAATCAGTCCAGCTGAATACTGTACTGTGTCAGACTGTATTGTGTAGAACGTCCTGAGGCCTATGTCTGTCACCTTTGAGTGGAAGCCCAGGCCGTCGGTTATCTCGAAGAGGAAACCGGGGCAGATGGTGTGTGTGAAGACGTAGGAGTTGGCAAAGTTCTCCTTATGGTCGTAGTACTGCAGCATGAGGTACGTGCCGTAGTTCTTGTATGTCGTGCCGTCAGGAGCCGTATATGGCTGGTTCAGCGATATTCGTATGCAGGCCTGGTAAGTTGAGCTGCTGCGGGCGCTGTCAGTCTCGCCCAGGTTGGCGTAGGAGAACACAACGCTCTTGCTGATGCCTCCGTTGCGCACCATTCCCATCTTTGCCGGGCTGAAGTTGCTGTAGTAGCGGCGGCCTTCCTCCATGGGCCAGGCCAGCTCGCTGGCCCTCATCTTCATGGCTGTAAGGCTGTCGGCACTGCGGAAAGGCGAGGCGATGTAGAGCACCAGGTCGCAGGAGTCGGCAGCTGCGCGGCCGTTATACCTGCCCACTATGCGGTCTTCGGGAGAGATGTACATGTTCTCCAGTATATGGAATTGCGTGGTGAACTCGCTGGTGATGTCGGTGCCGGTCTGGGGGTCGCGCACACGGCCGAAGTAGCAGTCGGCTGAAAGAGACAGCACGGAGTCGGCCACTATGGTGCGGGTGCTTATAGGATAGGTCTGCGCGCTTACTATTAGTTTGTCGCTTTCGTGTGTGAGAGAGTTGCCTATGTTCAGGTCTTCCTCTTCACAAGAAGAAATGGCTATTGCCGCAAGTGCGGCAGCAGCCATGTACCTTAGTTTTATGCTTGCCATAAGTCAGGTGTGTGTGCTTAAGTTATAACTGCTCATAGAACTGTTCTATGGGTGTGACATAGTCTTCGCTGTACTCCAGGATAGGTATGTCTTTCTTTCTGGCATGTTCCAGAAGGTCCTTGTTCACCTTTGGCTGTGCCATTATTATGCCGTCGCTGTAGTCTACAGCCATCTTGCCCAGCTCGAAGAGGTTGAAGTTGTCGGCATAGCCAGAGAGCAGCTCCGGCTTGGCATCGCGGAAGGCCAGGCACCGTTTGAACTTCTGCCCCAGGTCTTTGTCAAGGCTGTTGGTGAACAGCGATGTCACCACCTTTGTCTCGGCGTATGATGGCTCGTCCCTGTAGGCAGTCTTCACATAGAGTGGCACAACGGCGCTCATCCAGCCCTGACAGTGTATCACGTCGGGCACCCAGCGCAGCTTCTTCACGGTCTCAAGAACGCCTCTTGCAAAGAAAATGGCCCTTTCCCCGTTGTCGGGATAGTCCTCGCCGGCCTCGTCGGTCGTCATGCGGCGCTTGGAGAAGTAGTCATCATTGTCAATGAAATAAACAGCCACACGCGACGATGGTATTGACGCCACCTTGATAATCAGGGGGTGGTCGGTGTCGTCGATGATGAGATTCATGCCTGACAGCCTCTGGACTTCGTGCAGCTGGCCGCGGCGCTCGTTGATGGTGCCCCATTTTGGCATGAACACGCGAATCTCATGGTCAAGATTCTGAATGGCCTTGGGCAGTTCTCTGCCTAAGATTGAGAGTTCGGTATCTGCCACGTAGGGAGATATTTCTTGGTTGATGAATAGGATTTTCTTCTTTGCCATCTCTTTTGTGCTTGCTTTAATGCTCTGCAAAGGTACGCTTTTTTTCGGAAAAAAGCGAATAATAGTCAAGATTTTAGGAAAAAGTGACATTTTATAGGTTTATTTTTATGCTTTTTTTTCCTTGTTTGCGAAAATTGTTGTTATTTTGCACCCCGAAAAGTGCACTTGGCTTTTTAGCCTGTGTACGAATTATTAGGAAATGAAAGTATTTGAGAAGATTGTTGACCTGCAGAACGCCCTTTTCGAGGAGCGCAAGGCAGGCAGGAAAGTAGGTCTTGTGCCTACTATGGGAGCGCTTCACGAGGGCCATGCCTCGCTTGTTCGCCGCTCGGTGGAGGATAACGATGTCACCGTTGTCTCGGTTTTTGTAAACCCTACTCAGTTTAACGACAAGAACGACTTGAAGAACTATCCTCGCACCCTTAAGGCCGACTGCCGTCTGCTTGAGGAGTGCGGAGCCGACTATGTCTTCGCCCCGGGCGTTGAGGAGATGTATCCCACTCCCGACACCCGTCATTTCGAGTATCCCCTGGTGTCTACCGTAATGGAGGGTGCCCATAGGCCCGGCCATTTCAACGGCGTGTGCCAGGTGGTGAGCCGCCTCTTCTACATAGTGCGCCCCGACCGCGCCTACTTTGGCGAGAAGGACTGGCAGCAGATAGCTGTGATAAAGGCTATGGTGGCCCACCTGAAGATTGGTGTTGAGATTGTGGAATGCCCCATAGTGCGCGAGCAGGACGGCCTGGCAAAGTCAAGCCGCAACACCCTGCTGGCACCCGACGAGCGGGCCATAGCCCCCAATATCTACAAGGCGCTGAGCGAAAGCCTGGAATATGCCAAGACCCACACGCTGAAGGAGACCCACGACAAGGTGGTGGCCGACATCAACGCTGTGAGCGGACTTGAGGTGGAGTACTTCGCCATCGTTGACGGCAACACCCTGCAGGACATCAATGAGTGGGAGGACTCGCCATACGTGGTGGGCTGCATTACGGTTTACTGCGGAAAGACCCCGATACGCCTCATTGACCACATCAAGTATAAGGATGTGAAGGGATAACTTGTCCAACCTTAAATCGCTATACCAGAAAAGACCATGATGATTGAAGTAATGAAATCCAAGCTGCATTGCGTGCAGGTGACTGAAGCCAACCTGAACTACATGGGCAGCATCACGATTGATGAGGATTTGATGGACGCCGCCAACCTCATAGCTGGCGAAAAGGTTCAGGTGGTGGACAACAACAACGGCGAGCGTTTCGAGACCTATATCATACGTGGCGAGCGCGGCTCTGGCTGTATCTGCCTCAACGGTGCCGCAGCCAGGAAGGTGCAGGTGGGCGACACCGTAATCATCATATCGTATGCCTTGATGGATTTTGAGGAAGCCAAGACTTTCAAGCCTTCTGTGGTGTTTCCTCTTGACAACCGTCTGCAATAGCAGCGATATAATAACAGCATGCGGGGCAGCCTTTTCCATCAAGACTGCCCCGCATGCTGTATATGCGTATTACTTGTTCTTCACTATCTGGGCGGTGAACGATGCCTCCGACACCACCTTGTCGCCTACGAAGACGTAGCCGCGCATGGTGCTTATGCCGTGGCGCAGCGGGGCCAGAAGCTCTACCTTGAACAGCAGCGTGTCGCCCGGCACAACCTTCTGGCGGAACTTCACGCCGTCTATCCTCATGAAATATGTGCTCCAGCGTTCCGGCTCTTCCACGCTGTTCAGCACCAGCAGACCGCCCACCTGGGCCATGGCCTCCACTTGGAGAACGCCCGGCATTACCGGCTCCTGCGGGAAGTGGCCCTGGAAGAAAGGTTCGTTGGCGGTGATATTCTTTATGCCCACTATGCTTGTCGGACCTATCTCTATCACCTTGTCAACCAGCTGCATGGGGTAGCGGTGGGGCAGCAGCTCGCGAATGCGGTTCACGTCCATCACCGGCGGCTCGTTGGGGTCGTAGAACGGAGCCTGCACCTCGTGCTTGCGAATCTCCTTCCTCATCTCGCGCGCGAACTTATTATTTATAGTATGTCCCGGGCGGGTGGCAACGATGCGGCCCTTGATGGGGCGGCCTATCAGGGCCATGTCGCCGATAACGTCGAGCAGCTTGTGGCGTGTGCACTCGTTCTCCCACATCAGCGGCTTGTGCTGTATGTAGCCCAGCTCGTTGGCGTCGCGGTGCTCCACGTGAAGCAGGTCGGCCAGCTTGTCAAGGCGCTCCTGGGTGGTCTGGCGCTCGTAGATGACTATGGCGTTGTCCATGTCGCCGCCCTTGATGAGGTTGGCCTGCAAAAGCGGCTCAATGTCGCGCACGAAGACGAAGGTGCGGGCCGGGGCTATCTCGTCGGCATACTTCAGCGGGCTGTCGAGCGTGGCAAACTGAGAGTTGATGAACTTCGACTCAAACGAGCACATGGCGGTGATGGAGAACTCCTCGTCGGGCAGGATGGTGATGCACGAGCCGCTCTCCTCGTCCTTCACCTCTATCTTCTTGCGTATCACGTACCAGTCCTTGGGGGCGTTCTGCTCTTCTATGCCCACCTCGTTTATCTTCTCCACGTACTGTATGGCCGAGCCGTCCAGAATGGGGAACTCAGGGCCGCTCACCTGTATCAGGCAGTTGTCAACGCCCAGGGCGTAGAGGGCGCTCAGACCGTGCTCCACTGTGGAGATGCGCACGTCGCCCTTGCCCAGCACCGTGCCGCGCTGAGTGTCTACCACGTTTTCTGCTACTGCATCGATAACCGGCATGTCGTCCAGGTCTATGCGCTGTATCTTGTAGCCGTGGTTCTCGGGGGCAGGGTTGAAGGTCACAGACAGGCTCAGGCCGGTGTGCAGACCTTTGCCGCAAAGAGTGAAACTGCCTCTAAGTGTCTTTTGTTTCATGATGTAAGTGTTGTTTTTTGAGGTTATTTGCTGCAAAGTTACGCATTTTTATTTAAATGATGCCACTCACAGCATATATTTTCTATTTTTTTCGCATTTACTTTGCTCTTTGTCGGAAAATGTGTACCTTTGCAGCCGTTTTAAACTTCAAACATATATTGTAGATATGGAAATCAAGATTACCTTTCCCGACGGTTCTGTTCGCTCGTATGAGCAGGGCGTGACGGGATTCCAGATTGCCGAGAGCATCTCGCCGGCTCTGGCACGCAGCGTAGTGGCCTGCGGAGTGAACGGCGAGACCGTAGAGCTGAACCGCCCCATCAACGAGGATGCCGCCATTGAGCTCTACAAGTTCGACGACGAGCAGGGCAAGCACACCTTCTGGCACACCAGTGCCCACCTGCTGGCTGAGGCACTCAAGGAGTTGTATCCCGGTGTCCAGTTCGGCTTCGGTCCTGCCGTGGAGAACGGCTTCTT
>JAFTAR010000129.1 GCA_017455495.1 Prevotella sp. | reverse complement strand
TTGAACTCTTCCTCCACACGCTTCAGCTCCTCCTCGTAGGCCTGGCGCAACTTGTTCTGGCGGGCCTGCACAAGGGCATAGTCGGGCATAGCGGCGAGGGCGGAGTTGTAGCTCAGGAAACCGATGCTGACGAGCTGGGTGACAAGGGGTGCGGGAGTGGACGGTATGCTGTCGGCCTCCTGCGCCGACAAGCGGCTGAACGGCAGATGGCAGATGGCTAACGACAGAGCCATCACCACCATAAGACGGTTTACATTGGCTAACGCAGACGTGACGCGCACGGCGATTCTTGGTTCGAATGACTTCATAAATAGCTCTCTTTTGTGTTTGGGCTTGCAAAAGTAAGTGTTTTTTTTTAATTGAGCAAATAATTCCGAATTTTTTGGTAACGCAAGCCTCACTACATGGGTACTACCTAAGCAAAGCCTGGAAGCTCCACCCACTACCGTCACCGTTTGCGACGTAAAGAGTCGATCCTAAATGCGGGCAAAGGTGTCGTTTTTTTCCTGGAACGGATAGAATACAAACTTGGACATACCCTTCAGATAATAACCGTAACGATAAACGTGATCAAGGTTGGTAAACAGGATGCGACGAATTCTGTAAGACTTGTAATGAGACAAAACGCCCAAAAAAGAGTTCAGCGACGAGCGCAACAGCTCGGATGACTCCTTTCCTGCCAATGACGGCACCTTTGATGCCATACGTTCCAATGAGCGGCGGCTCACATATCGACGACCGGGCTTCAGCCAAGCCCCGAGGAACTCCACGCCATAGCGCACGTCATACACCACAGTTTTCCCGGCATTGACCTCAAGCCCCAGTTGCCCGCTCAGGAAAGTGGCAATCGGCTTCCGCAACGAGAGCAGCCACTCACGGTCGGCAGAGACAATATAGAAGTCGTCAACATATCGTCCATAATGGTGGCATCCCAGCTGCCGTTTCACATACTGGTCAAGCTCGTTCAAATAGACATTTGAGAAGAGCTGACTGGTCAAGTTTCCGATGGGAAGCCCGCAACCCGGAGGACTGTGAAACAGGCTCTTGTCGTGTGGGAGTCCGTACCAGTCGAGCAACGTACCCCTACGGCGACTGCACAATGTGGAATCCTGCAGAATGATGACACGGGATAGCCAAGCCACAAAGTCCATGTCCACAACATCGCGCCACTTTAGGGGCAGACCCTGTGCCAGCCCGAACGCAGGTAACGGCGTATGCTCACCCGCTGGGCCATACCGCCTTGCGGCGGTTCGGGCTGGCACAGGGCCTGCCCCTACACTGTGCGAAGCCATGCGGCGGAGGGAGTGCAGAGCGATGTCGAGCAGCCGCCGACGGTCGATGTGCATGAAGTAGCCGCTGATGTCCATCTTCAGCACGTAGCATCGTTCCTGATAGTTCTGGCTCTCCTGCCTTATATGATGCTCCAGACGGTCTATGCCATAGTGGGTCCCCCGGTGGCGTATGCAGCTATAGGTGTCGGATATGAAGGTGCGCTCCAGCATCTCATGGGTGTAGTTGAAATAGAGATGGTGAACGACACGGTCGCGGAAATTGGCGGCAAACACCTCGCGCCGCTTCGGCTCGTTGATGATAAAACAGGTGGAGGGCTGCGGTTCGTAACGCCGCTCCCACAGTTCGTCGCAAAGTGCAGCAAGGTTGGCCTCAGCATTACGCTCAAACCGCTGCTGATAAGGTTTCTGCCGCTTGTGCCGACGGGCATCATAGTAAGCTTGGTGTAGGTCTGCAAGCAGCTGCTCCCGGGTCAGATGATACGCTCGTAGGGACATATTCTTGTATTTGTCCGCAATTGGTGATGTATAACTTTTCCGCTTGCGGACAAATACAAATATGTTCCTACAAGCGTGAAAAAGTAGCACGTTACTAAGAAAAAAAGGATGCACTAACCATATATATAATAAAGTGGCAAGTGCTGAGCACCGCGCGAACACTTTGACCGTAGTAGCGGTTGTTGTTGTTGTTCGTGTTCGCACTCCCCGAATTGAAGTTGAGTTTCCGCGCGTTGTTCGTGTTCGACGTGTTGAGCGACGACGACCAGTAGTTGCCGTTCGTACCCTGATTGCCGAGCGAAGCGTCGTTGCGGTTGCCTGCGGCGGGAAGGAAAATGCGTGCTGTTTTTGCGGCGGCAGCCTGCTGATACCGATGGGCGAAGGAGTCTTTATGTCATCCATGTAATAGATGAGAGGAGGCCAAGGCCCATGCCCTCAAGTGGTTTGAGATTTTTCTCACCGCAGCGACTGCGGCAAGACCGGCTGCCTATGAAATTGCCAACTCATGTCTGTTCGTGTTGGCGTGCATCCTTTGTTCATACTGGCCCTTGCGGGCCATCGGGCTGGCACGGGGGCCTGCCCCTACACCAGCGAGGCTAGCTGTTGCTTGACATCGGCCAGGAACATCATGCTTTCAAGTGGCGACTTGCTCTCTATGGGCCAGGCAAGTATGCGCTGCATAATGGCGGTCAAGGTGTGTGGGCTGGCAGCTGTTCGCTGCCAGTCACCATCATCACCACCAGACTTTGCACGAGTCTTTCCCTGCGACTCGGTCAGAGGCAAGGCATCCTTCCACTGGGTGTATGCATCGGCCATAGCCTCCGGCGTTTCAGTGAGCATGGTCTGTGGCAGACGCAGCACCAAGTGTTTCTCGTCCTCAACACGCTGCTCCGCCCCTTCAGGCAGCCACTTGTGCAGACTTGTTTCCGGGAAGCCTATGTAGGCCACCGGTTCGTTGATGTCCTTGAACTGGCGTTTGCTGGCCTTGAAGTCGTGCAGATAGCGGCATCCCAACCACGCACTCCAGTCGTAGGCACGCAGGAATGTACCCTCACGATGCAGATGAAGCTCGCCATAACACCCTGTCTGCACCTGCTGCCGTTCCCTTTCGATAAGTTCTTTGGTCACTGACATGATTTTCTCTGTTTTTCATTTCTAACTTAACCGAAATCATTTGCCATGCCCCACGTCGGGGCTGTGCGGGCCTTGTGGGCCCGGGGGCTAAAGCCCCGCCCCGCCGCAGGGCATGGCAAATGATTTCGGCGAGCGGCGAGTTTCGCGTTGGAGAAGGATGCACTATTTATTTCTGAGCACCGCGCGAACACTCGGACCGTAGTAGCGGCTGTAGTAGCTGCTCGTGCCCGCACTCCCCGAATGGAAGTAGAGTTTCCGCGCGTCGTACGTGTACGACGTGTCGAGCGACGACGACCAGTAGCCGCCGTACGTACCCTGACTGCCGAGCGAAGCGTCGTAGCGGTAGCCTGCGGCGGGAAGGAAAATGGAATTATAGGTGCCG
>JAFTAR010000128.1 GCA_017455495.1 Prevotella sp. | reverse complement strand
TTGCGGAATACTATGTGGACTTCAATAAGGCAAGAGGGTACTATTGATGATGGAACCGCCGTATGCCGAACGGCACGTACGGTGGTGTGAGAGGACGCATGGGGAACTAATCCCCATGCTCCTACTCGATAAAAAAGGGACTGCCTCTTTTTCGTAAAGGGCTGCCTTATTTTCGTAAGGGGCTGCCTTATTTTCTTAAAGGGCTGAGTTACGCTCATAACCCAGCCCCTCATTCAGTAAAACAAGTTGTTTTACTTTTTCCCGATTTACTACGCGAAACTATTCCGCCAGCGAGTTCTTCTGAAGAGTCCATCCCTCACGGCGTGACAGGCTGTTTTCCTGGCCCCTGAACATCTGGGCAGCCTGCTGGTCGTCCTTCAGTTGCCACTGCAGCCATGCCCGGGCAACAACGGCAAATTCGCCTCCGTGAGGCTGGCCGTAGGTGCCTCCATGACCTACGGGCAGGTTGGCAGCGTAGGCAGGCACATGGTTGAGGCGGTGGAAGTCGTCCATGCCGTTATGGTAGGCAATGTCGGGCTCACCACCCAGCAGGTAGAGCACCGGGCTGTGAATGTCCTGCAGCTTCTCCTTGGGCGGCATGGGCATTCCGGGCACTGCCTGCGAGGCATTCTGCTGGTTGAAGAGTCCGCTGTTGCATATCATGAGCACCGAGATGCGCTCATCGGCACAGTTGAACAGCGACTGCAACCCGCCGCACGACATGCCGGCCACGCAGATGCGGCTCACGTCCACCTTATTATAATAAGGAGAGCTGCTCGTGCCGTTCTGGGCTATGGCCCAGTCTATGCTCTCTATCTGCTGAGCCGTGGTGGACATGGGGCCTTGGTATGGGCTGTCGTCCATGGGTATGTAGCCCGTGGCCACAACGAGGAATCCGTAGGAGGCTATCTCGCTGAGGAACTTATAGTGTTCCCAAGGCGAATTGGTGCATGCGCCGTTGCCCCATACGAGTACCGGCAGTGGATTTTCAGGTCCGAACGGCATCAGGTCCTGCGGGGCAAAGATGGTGTGCGCCTCAAGCGAAGGCTCCTCTTTCATGATGGCCTTGTAGGGGCCGGTGCCGCCGTCCTCCACGATGCGCTGTTTGGGCTCTGTCTGTGCAGTAGCCGTAATGTTAAATTTGAAGAGCATGATAAATGCCAGAAGTGGCACAAGGGAAAATAAATGTTTCATGGATGTAGTTTTATATTTTACACATTTTGGGTGCAAAGATAATGAAAAAATTCCCGAAAACGCATTTCGCCACGTCTCGCTTGTTTTTTTTCTTTGCCCAGATGGCTGAGATTTGGCAGAAAAGTATTATCTTTGCAGCTGTTATTACTGCTGCAAGAACCTTTAGCACTAAAACACAAATATTTTAAACTACTATACTAATGAAACGAGCCCTTTTCTTTATAATGATGCTTGGCCCGCTCTGGGCTATGGCAGCCATTAACTTGAACCACCTCAGGGTTGAGAACCTTGAACAGCCCCTGGGCATAGACGCCACCACCCCGCGCTTCTCGTGGCAGATAACGGCAACGGGCGGCGAGCAGGACGTGGTGCAGACAGCCTACGAAATCATAGTGCTCTGCGACGGCAACGAAGTGTGGAACAGCGGCCGGGTGAACAGCAGCCAACAGCTGTGGGTGCCCTATGGCGGCCCGGCCCTGCGCAGCGGCCAGCACCTCACATGGAAGGTGAAAGTCAGCACCAACCGCGGCGAGACTCCGTGGAGCCAAGAGCAGCGCTTCAGCATAGGCCTGCTCACAGAAAGCCAGTGGAGCGGCAGGTGGATAGGCCTGGAGCACTTGCAGCCGGGCGAGGTGGGCGGAGAACTGTTCAGCCGCCTTGCTGCCCGATACCTCAGGAAGGTGTTTCACATGCAGGAGGGAAAGCAGGTGAAGCGCGCCACGGCCTACGTATGCGGACTTGGCTTCTACCGCCTCTTCGTTGGCGGACAGGAGGTTGGAGCTGCCGACATGCTGAAGCCCGCCCCAAGCGACTACCGCCGCACCATTTACTATAACACCTACGACGTGACGGAAAACCTTGCCGACAGCTTTGCCGTAGGAATAATACTGGGCAACGGCAAGTACTTTGCACCGCGCCAGGACAAGCCCTACAAGAACACGGTGTTCGGCCTGCCTAAGTGCCGACTGAACATCATCGTGGAGTTCACTGACGGTTCGCAGCAGCGCTTCTCTACCGACGAGAAATGGCGCGTGACCACCAACGGCCCCATACGTGCCAACAACGAGTATGACGGCGAGGAGTATGATGCCCGCATGGAGCTTGCCGGCTGGCTCACTACCGGCTACGACGACTCCTCGTGGCTGCCAGCCGACCGCACCGCCCTGCCAACAGGCACCCTGCGCCCACAGATGATGGCTCCTATGGTAGCCTCAACCCCTACCTTACCAACAACACCCACCTCACTCACAACACCCCCCTACTCCACTACACCCACCCAAAGAATCTATGACTTCGGCCAGAACACCGCCGGCTGGATAAGCTTCTTGCCCCAGGGCCGCAGTGGCGACACCATCCGCGTGAGGTATGCCGAGAAGCTAAACGCCGACGGCACACTCTACATAGACAACCTGCGCAACGCCCGCTCTACCGATATTTATATATGCAGCGGACAGGAGAGTCAACCCTGGCACCCGTCGTTCGTCTACCACGGATTCCGCTACGTGGAGGTGACTGGGCCTGCCACAGAGGTGAAAGCCTGGACCGTGAGCGACGACATGGAGCACACGGGGTCCTTCACCAGCTCGGACACCATACTGAACAAGGTGATGGAGGCTGCCCGCCAGGGACTTATCTCGAACTACAAGAACATGCCCGTTGACTGTCCGCAGCGCAACGAGCGCCAGCCGTGGCTGGGCGACCGCACTGTGGGCTCACTCGGCGAGAGCTTCCTCTTCGGCAACGAGCGCCTATACACCAAGTGGATGCGCGACATCAGCGAGAGCCAGCGCTCGGACGGCGTAATAAGCGACGTAGCTCCGGCCTACTGGAACTACTACAACGACGACGTGACGTGGCCGGCCGTGCTGCCCTTCACATGCGACATGCTCTACCGCCAGTATGGCAATAGCGAGGCCATCATTGAAAACTATCCCGCCATGAAGCGCTGGATGGAGCACCTGCTGACAGAGGGGCTGCGCGACGGCCTCATCATCAAGGACAAATACGGCGACTGGTGCATGCCGCCGGAAAGTCTTGACCTGATACACAGCCAGGACCCCGCACGCAAGACCGACGGCACACTAATAGCCACGGCCTACACCATACGCACCCTGCAGCTGATGAAGATGTTTGCCGCCATGCAGGGACTGAACGACGACGCGGCACGATGGGACTCCCAACGCACGCAGCTCATCAGTGCCTTCAACAGCCGTTTCCTGCACGCTGCACCCGGCACCAGCCTGCGGCCAGGGCACCCGCTCTACCCTGACAGCACCTACTACGACAACAACACCATAACGGCCAACCTGCTGCCCGTGGCCTTCGGCATTGTGCCTGACGACTTTAAGCAGGAGGTTATGAAGCAGGTGGTGACGCGGATATTCGAGGACGGCAAGGGCCATCTTTCCTGCGGCGTGATAGGCATTTCATGGCTCATGCGTGCCTTGGCCGACAATGGTTACAACGACGTTGCCTGCCACCTGGCCACACAGAGCACCTATCCCTCTTGGGGCTACATGGTGGAAAACGGAGCCACCACCATCTGGGAACTGTGGAATGGCGACAAGGCCAACCCCGCCATGAACAGCGGCAACCACGTAATGCTGCTTGGCGACCTGCTAACCTGGGCTTACCAGTATATTGGAGGCATCAGGCAGGACATGGCTGACAACAACTACGGCAGCCAGGAGGCCAACGTGGCGCACAAGAGCTTCCTGCTGGCTCCTGACTGGACTCTGCAGGAGCTGACAAACGCCACCGTAACCTACGACACGCCCTATGGACGCATAGAGAGCCGCTGGCAGAAGACTCTGCAGCATGCTCAATGGCAGGTGACTATTCCGTGCAACACATCGGCAACAGTAGTGCTGCCATCGGGCGAGAGGCGGCTGTTAGGCTCTGGCTCGTACTCCTTTAGCATGGACATACCTACCGCCAACGCCAATATTATAAAAGATGAGTTCCCCTACACTGAGGCTCCCTTCGCTTCGCCACACGCCACGACCATCGTGGAGACAAAGAAGGGCGACCTGTTGGTGGCCTACTTCGGAGGCACCTACGAGCGCAACCCCGACTGCTGCATCTGGGTGAACATTAAGAGGCACGGGCAGAATGAATGGAGCCAGCCCATACTGGCTGCACGCGGAGTGGGCGCCGACGGCGAGCCGGTGGCATGCTGGAACCCCGTGCTCACGGAGATGCCGTCCGGCGAGCTTTGGCTCTTCTATAAAGTTGGTGTCAACGTGGTGGGGTGGACAGGATGGCTCACAAAGTCAAAGAATGGCGGACGCACATGGAGCCGCCCGGAACCCTTGCCAGAAGGATTCCTCGGACCCATAAAGAACAAGCCGCTGCTCGTGGGCGACAACCTGCTGTGCGGCTCAAGCACTGAGGGTAACGGATGGCGATTCCACGTGGAAGTGTACAACATCAAGACAAAGCAGTGGACCTACGTAGGGCCGGTGGAGAGCACCCTGGCACCGCCGACGCAAACCCCCGACACGCTCACGCCGATTGACTGCATACAGCCGTCGTTCCTGCAACTGGCCGACGGAAGGCTGCAGGTGCTGATGCGCTCAAGGAACGGGAAACTGGCAACGTCATTCAGCAGCGACCAGGGCATGACGTGGACGCCCGTCACCCTCTCCAGCCTGCCCAACAACCAGTCGGGCACCGATGCCGTGACGCTACGCGACGGTCGCCACGTACTGGTGTACAACGACTTTGAAACCCTGCCCGGCACCAAGAAAGGGCCGCGCACTCCGCTAAGCCTGGCCATAAGCGATGACGACGGACTTACCTGGCGCCACCTGATGACGCTGGAGGACTCGCCGGTGATGCAGTACAGCTACCCCGCTATAATTGAAGGCCGCGACGGCACACTGCACGTCACCTACACCTGGCGGCGTAAGAGAGTGGGCTACAAGCAGGTTAGGATAGATACGAGGTAAAACGCCGTAAAGCTCATGTCTGCTTTGATTTATATCAACTATAATAACGAATCGAAACTTTTTACCTTAATATCCTTGCGGATTGAAAGGGAAACGATTACTTTTGCAATGTGTTTTTCATAGTATTAGATTTAAGGTTAACAAAGGTTGGGTCACAGCGGTGACCCTTTTTTTGTTCTTCCCTCGCGGCGTGAGCATATATTATTTCAAAAAAATGCGCCAAAAACATGGGCGTTTCATTTTTTTTAGCTAACTTTGCGGCATTAATAACAATACAACGAACAATACTATGCAAAAAAGACTGTTTTTCTTAGTAGCCATGCTGTTCACCATGGCCATGCAAGCCTTGGCACAGGTCACCACTTCGAGTATGACCGGCAAGGTTACCATTGAAGGTACTGGCGAGGAGGTGATAGGCGCCACGGTTGTTGCCGTCCACGAGCCTTCCGGTACCCGCTACACCGCCATCACCAACGTTAACGGTGTGTTCAACATACAGGGTATGCGTACTGGCGGCCCATATAGCGTAACCGTGAGTTACATAGGACACCAGACAAAGACATTCCGCGACATTATCCTGCAGCTGGGCGAGACCTACAACCTGCAGGTATGGCTCTCAGAGAACAGCACCGACCTGGCAGAAATAGTGGTGAGCGGCCACGCCTCGAAGTTTGCCGCTGAGAAGACCGGAGCATCTACCAACATCACCAACCAGCAGATGATGGCGATGCCGACTTTAACCCGTTCCATCACCGACATTGCCAAACTGTCGCCCTACAACACTGGAGGTACTCGCTTTGCCGGAGCAGACCCTCGTAATACTAATTTTATGGTCGATGGTGCGAACTTTAATAACCATTTCGGCACCACGTCCGACCTGCCCGGCGGCGGCACCCCTATCTCGCTTGACGCCATAGAAGAGATGCAGGTGGTAATTGCTCCATTTGACGTGCGCCAAACTAACTTCATTGGCGGTGGTATCAATGCTATCACCAAGAGCGGAACAAATACATTCCGCGGAACAGCTTACACATACTACCGCAATCAAGACATGCGCGGCAACAAAATCAACGGCGAAGACCTGGGAGCAAGAGCCGACGAGTCTACAACCACATACGGCTTTACCTTGGGCGGGCCCATATTGAAAGACAGACTGTTCTTCTTTGTTAACTACGAAAAGCAGGACAAGCCTAAACAGGTAGTCACTTACCATGCCCGTAACGCAGGTGAAGAATGGAAGGCGGGTGGCACAGTGTCAAGGCCTTTTCAGTCGGAAATGGAAACCGTGTCAAACTATTTACGCAACAATTACGGTTATAGCACCGGTTCATGGACAGACTACCCAGGCAAGGATGAGAACAAAAAGTTCCTTGTTCGATTGGACTGGAATATAACCGACAACCACCACCTTGCCTTGCGCTACAACAAGACCACCGATGTAGACTGGCACGTGCCTAACGCAAGTTCTGGTAATTATGCCGACGGAACCCGCTCCGGGTCAACAAAGGGAAGGATTAGTGATATGTCTATGGCTTTTGCCAACAGCCTCTATTTCTACCATAACGACGTGGAGTCATACTCTGTTGACCTGAACAGCCGTTTTGGCAACAAAGCCTCCAACCAGCTCATCTTCACATACTCGAAGATTGATGCTACACGAGGCACTGATTCTGACGTTTTCCCCTTTATCGAAATAATGTCGGGATATGAAACAGGCACGTTCTCTCTAACCAATGGCACAGCCTACGATTTTGGCGGTTACAACGTAAAACAAGACCTTAACACATATATGGCTGCCGGCTACGAGCTTTTCTCGTATAACAACGGTGTCAAGAACAATACGACAAATATCACCGATAACTTTACGTTCTATGCAGGCACTCACAAGCTAATGGCTGGTTTCCGCTACGAGCATGAGTACGTAGACAACTCCTATATGCGTGAAGGAACAGGCTACTACCGTTTCCGTAGCCTTGACGAATTCCTCAGCGGTGCAGCTCCCGAAACCGTGTCTTTCACATACGGCTTTGACGGAGTTGCCAATCCCACTTCAGCCGTACGCTACGACAAGATTGGCATATACCTGCAGGATGAGTGGAGTGTATCGCCCCGCTTTAAGCTTACATACGGCCTACGTGCGGAAAACACTATTTTCGACAACCAGGACGTCAAGCGTAACACTGCCATCTATGAACTTGACTTCGGTGGAGAGCATGTAGACACAGGCCGATGGCCAAAAGCAGCCTGGCAACTGTCGCCCCGCTTAGGTTTCACATGGAATGTGCTTGGCGACAACACCTTGAAAATCCGCGGCGGCTCAGGCATATTCACAGGCAGCATACCATTTGTCTATCTCACCAACATGCCAGGCAATGCCGACCTTTTCCAGAAGACTGTTGCCTTTGGCACAAACTACTCTAATGGCATAGTTACCAATGTTGACCAAAGGTTGCAAGGATTGGCAGGTAAATTCCTTGGTGTCAAAGAACTTGTGGAGTACTTCAATCTACCCACTTCCAACGAAACGCACACTGCTGGTTCAAGCATAACAGGAATAGACAGAAACTTCAAAATGCCCCAGGTGTGGAAGTCGTCAATTGCAGTTGATTACCAGTTCCCCGTTTCTTTCCCGTTTAGTGTCACCGGCGAGTTTATATACAATAAGAGCATCAACGCCGTCTATATGGATAACATTAACGTGAAAGACGACAACCCCGACGCACTGACTCATCTGAACGGAGCCGACCCGCGCATTATTTACACAAACAACGACCTGTACTATCCTGGCAAATACGCCATCATCTTGAAAAACACTTCCAAGGGCTACGGATACTCTGCCAACATCACCTTGAACGCAGAACCTGTCAGGAACTTGAAGCTGACGGCTGCATATACACACATGGAATCAAAGGAGATTTCTGGTCTTCCGGCACAAAATGCAGTTTCATCATGGCAAGGATTGGTTACTGTGAATGGTTCCAACCTCACCGGACTGCAGCGTTCAGCATACGTTACTCCTGACCAGTTCATGGCATCACTTGACTACTATATTCCATACAGAATTCTGGGCAATCAGTTTGGAACGCACATTAATCTGTTCTATAAAGCCTACTCACCGGCAAGCACCAGTTTCCTCTATTCTTCCGACATAAATGGCGATGGAAATCCCAACGACTTGATATACATTCCTGCTAACGACAGCGAGATACAGTTTAAGACGGAGGAGGACCGCGTGACATTCTGGCAGTTTGTGGAGCAAGATGACTATCTGCGTACTCACAAAGGCCAATATGCCGAGGCTTATTGCGGACGCGCACCATGGTATCACCGCATAGACATGCACATAGCTGAGGACTTCCAGCTGCGCATAGGCAGAACGACACACAAGCTTCAGGCTACGTGTGACATCATAAATCTTGGAAACCTGCTGGATTCCAGCTGGGGACTGCCTAAGAGCAACGCTATATCCAATAACGGCAAAATACTGAAGCTTGACCATATTGACGGTCAGAACCGTCCGGTATATACTATGGCACAGAAAGACCTCAACACAACTTACGACATCGTCAACACCTACACCAACTGTTGGAGCCTGCAAATAGGTCTTAGGTATTTCTTCAATTAATATTTTCTGAAATTTAAGCATGGCGATACGGCCCAATCAACAGATTTTGCCTATCGCCATGCTTTTCCTTTATTAATCGCCAACACCAATCAATCATGAAAGCAATTACCGAATCATTCTATGCGTTTATTTCATATTCGAGGAAAGACAAGCGAATTGCAAACTGGCTTCACTCCCAGTTAGAAAGCTATGCTTATCCACGCGACATAGTAAATGAAGAACAGTATCCTCCACATAAGAAATACATGAGGACTGTATTCCTTGACACGAAGGACTTGCAGGTTGAGGAGCGGCCATTCACCGACCGTATAAAGAATGCTCTTGAGACATCCCGTTTCCTTATACTCATCAGCAGTAAGAACTCTGCCAAGTCTACGTTCGTAGACCGTGAGGTGAGGTACTTCCTTGAAACCCACAATAACAACTACTCGCTCGTTATCCCCATGTTCATTGATGAGGTGAACGAAGATACCATACCTCCGGTTCTTCAGAACACCACAATAATGAACAGGCATTTCCCAATCTACGACACACTGCTTGATGAGAAGAGCGAAGGTAACAAATATTGCTTCTTGCAAATAGCGGCCTACATGCTGGGAGTAAACTTCTCCGAGCTTTACAATCGCTATGAAGCTTTCAACCGCCGCAAGAAACGCCGTGAGCGCTTGCGCTATGGCATCGTTGTAGCTATGCTGCTATTGGTAATTCTTTCACTTGGCCTCCTCTACATGAAGAGCAAGGAGAATGAGCACAACCTCAAAGAACTGAATCAAAAGAACGAAAAGCTTATAGAATTCGAGCGAGACGTATTTCCTGCGGCTGTTGTGTTCGGCTACGAAGAAAACTTCCTGCGCCCTGTTATCAACTTCCTTAAAGACAGGCCGGAGAACTTCAAGATATATGTTCTGATGCCTACTTCCAACCGTGACTTGCAACATCAAGACCGAGTTACGGACTTGAACCGTGCACTGCGCATGCAGCTTGGCATTGACTCGCTTGTGGTAGAGCATCTTAATACAGCTACGCGCCGTGGAAGCCATATTCACCGCATGAAAAAGGACGGAGCTTATGTGCCTGATGTATACATTGACTTTGCTTCAACCACAACGTCATTCTACCATATTGCAGAGTACAAGAAGCAGAATGTTGCCTACGAGGATTTCAACATTGATGACATTATAAAGCAATTTACCAGGTCATTTATCCGTCAGACTAACAAACGACTTGAAGGCGACTCTATATATATGGAATTTGTCACATCAAAAGAGGAAATGATTGACCGTCTGCGCCAAAACGCGCAACAGCAATAATTCTTCTGTCTTTTATAAATACCACGCTTTGGACATCCTTCAGCAGGACATAATGTACTTGCCGGGCGTAGGCCCCAATCGCAAGAAGGTGCTCAGCCAGGAGCTGGGCATAGAGACCTTTGGCGACCTGCTGCAGTATTTCCCCTATAAACACATTGACCGCTCCACCATCTACGAGGTGCGCGACCTGACGGGCGACATGCCGTTCGTGCAGGTGAAGGGACACATACTGAGTTTCGAGACCTTCGAAATGGGGCCTCGGCGCGAGCGCGTTGTGGCCCATTTTAGCGATGGAACGGGCATTATGGACCTGGTGTGGTTCAATGGCGGCAAGTATGCCAAGCAAAACTACAAAATAGGCACCGACTACCTCGTATTCGGCCGCCCCTCGGTGTTCAACAACCGCATACAGGTACAGCACCCGGAGATGGAACTCCTGGATAGTGGAGAGTTGAGAGTAGAGAATGGAGAAACACTCTCTACTCTCAATTCTCCACTTACCCCCCTCCGTCCTTACTATGTCACTACGGAGAAGATGAAGAAGCACAACATCACCAGCCGCTCCATGGAGAAGCTGGTGAGAACGCTCCTTGAGAAGCTCCGCGACCCTATAAAAGAGACCATTCCACCGATAGTCCTGGCACCGCTCCACCTAATGGGGCGCGATGAGGCTCTGCGAACCATCCACTACCCGCAGAGCCTGAAGCAGTTGGAGAAGGCACGGGTGAGGCTGAAGTTCGAGGAGCTGTTCTTTGTTCAGCTCAACATACTCCGCTATGCCAGCGACCAGCGCCGCAAGTACCGCGGATATGTGTTCAACAGGATAGGCCCCGTGTTCAACGACTTCTACCAGAAGCACCTGCCGTTCAGTCTTACCGGAGCCCAGAAGCGGGTGATGCACGAGATACGCAGCGACATGTGCAGCGGACGGCAGATGAACCGCCTGCTGCAAGGCGATGTGGGCAGCGGCAAGACGCTGGTAGCCCTTATGTCAATGCTCATCGCCATTGACAACGGCTTCCAGGCCTGCATCATGGCTCCCACCGAGATACTGGCCGAGCAACACTTGGCCACCATCCGCAACTTCCTGGGCGACATGCCCGTCAACGTGGAGCTTCTCACCGGCATGGTAAAGGGCAAGAAGCGGAAGGAGGTGCTTGAAGGGCTGGCCGAGGGTAGCGTAAAGATACTCGTAGGCACCCACGCCGTCATTGAGGACACGGTGCAGTTCAAGCAGCTGGGTATGGTGGTGGTCGACGAGCAGCACCGCTTCGGAGTGGCTCAGAGGGCCAAGCTCTGGAACAAGGGCCAGGAGGGCATGGTGCCCCATGTGCTGGTGATGACGGCGACGCCCATACCGCGCACTCTGGCCATGACGCTCTACGGCGACCTTGACGTGAGCGTCATCGACGAGCTGCCGCCAGGACGCAAACCCATACGCACCACCCATGTCTTTGACAGCCGCATGACATCGCTCTACGAAGGCATACGCCGCCAGATACGCCAGGGCCGCCAGGTCTATATCGTGTTCCCCCTCATTGAGGAGAGCGAGAAGATAAACCTTAAGGACTTGGAGCAGGGCTTTGAGGTGCTGAACGAGGCTTTCGGCCAGGAGTTCCGTCTGAGCAAGGTGCACGGGCGCATGAAGGCCAAGGACAAGGAGGAGGAGATGCAGCGTTTTGTGCGCGGTGAGACTCAGATATTGGTGGCCACAACGGTAATAGAGGTGGGCGTCAACGTGCCCAATGCCTCGGTGATGGTTATTCTCGACGCCCAGCGTTTCGGCCTCTCACAGCTCCACCAGCTCAGGGGACGCGTGGGTCGCGGTGCCGAGCAGTCGTTCTGCATTCTCGTCACGCCGTTCAAACTCTCCGAGGACACCCGCAAGCGCATAGACATAATGTGCGAGACCAACGACGGCTTCCGCATTGCCGAGGCCGACCTGAAGCTGCGCGGGCCGGGCGACCTGGAGGGCACGCAGCAGAGCGGCATGGCCTTCGACCTGAAGATTGCCAATATTGCCACCGACGGCCAGCTGGTGCAGATGGCCCGCGATGCGGCACAACGCATAATAGAAGACGACCCCACATGCCAGTCGGACAAATACCGGCTGCTGTGGAACCGCCTTAAAGAGCTGAAGAAAGAACTTGTCAACTGGAGCAAGATTTCTTGATAGGATAGTTGTAGAAAAAAGAAATGGTGAGGCGACTGCTTATACTCCTGACCACTGTTGTCCTGGCGGTTCTCGTGAACTGGCAGGATGAGCATTTCGTGTCTGCTGGGCAAAAGTCAAAGCAGCAGGCTGATGCGCAGGAGCAAATCTTACACTCTACGCTTTTCACTTTCCACTCTGCCGACAATTCGCGCCATCTTGAGGCTACGCTGTCAGACGCTACCAATCTCTATCGCGTCTGCAGCTCCCGTCCACAGCGACTTCTTCCCACACAAGGTTCAAAGACAGAACGAAGCAACAGCCCTTCCGGCGGTTTCGTTCGTCGCAATAGTGTCAAACCCCTTCAATTCCTTCACGACAGCAGGCGCCGCTTAGAGACAGCCCCGTTCTGCATGTCGGCCTCATGCCATTACTATGTTATAGCATTGAGGCACATCATTCGTTAGCATAGTTGCTTCATTGACCACTGCCGCAAAAGTACAAGGATGTCCTTTTTCGGCACACATTCATTCATTATTATTAATCAAATTTACAACAACTATGCCAAGTTTTAAGAATTTGGAGATGGCTGGTGCTGTCTCCGTACATAACAATATTAGTATAAAGAAGTCGCTGTTCTCAACAAAAGTTGTCTACACCCCCACGCAGAGTCCGGTAAAGATAATCATAAGGGAATATGCCCCTGCCGAGGGTGAGCGCTTAGGGCGTCTGCTGAACTTGCCACTTGACAAGATGGAGACCGACATTCTGCAGAAGGGTGCTCCCAAGCCTACTCCTGTAGGCCACTTCCGCCTTGAGGTGTGCCTCAGTGAAGACAGCCAGTTCTGCGCCATGCAGCTGTTCTGCTTCGTAGACTTCAACAACTCCCCTGTCTCTGAGCCTCACTTCTATGAGGGGAGCGATGTGGCTACCATCGTCAAGCTGCTCCTTCAGTAGGAACTTCCAGAGGAGGGCGTGACAATCGAAACGCCTTGCCTTTTATCTAAAACGCCATGCTTTTTTGCAAAAAAGGACTGCCTTTTTTGCAAAAAGCATGGCTTAAATTATTTCTACCACTCCGTCGTGGATGCTTGCCTGTATGACGCGGCCGTCGGAGGCATGCAGACGGAAACGGCAGTTCCACTCCCTTGGCCATGCGGGAAACAGCAGCAGCTGACCGTCGGGTGTTTCTTGCAACAGCATTTCCTGCAAGCCAATCATGCCGGCTCCGCCACGGTTGTGGTCGGGTGCCCAGTCAAAACCGGGGTCATAGAAGGCAGAGAAGCGGTAGGGACCGTTGGCCAGCTTCTCGGTGTTCAGGCGACGAGCCTCGTCGGTGAGGCCAAGGCAGGCTGCCCATATTCCGTCCTGCTTCCACCCCTTGCTGCTTCTCATCTGTATTGCGTGCGGGTCTTTCCAATAGGTGTTGAGGGCCGTGTTCAGACCGGGCCGTCCCAGACCATAGATGCGCCAGGGCCAGACGGGGTATAGCTGCGGTGTTTCCACGTTCTGTATTCTGGCCCATGCCACAGCGGGAGCTATGCAGGTGTCGCTGTCAATAATTCGCGATGGAATGGGGGGGATTAGTTGTTTTAGGCTGTCGCTGCCCACCGCCATTAGTGCAGCGATGGTGCTGGCGGGGTTGTAGGCCATTTTATATGTCTCGCAGCCTGAGCCGGGATATATAATAATGTGTCCGTCGCCGTCCAGTGGCTTTGAGCTGAGGCGGCGGGCCTGCCACTGGTAGTGTTCGGTGAAAAAACGCAGGCACTGGGCCACTAACGAGTCGTATTTATCTGCTCCCGCTAAGTGGGTCTGCTGCTTCAGCATCTGAGCCATGAGGCAAAACTCCAGGGCTGTGTCCCACTCGTATTCCAGCCAGGCGTTGCGCTCCACGCCCCAGTCATCGCCGTCACGGTGCTTGCCGTATTCTGCAGGGTTGGGCAGTCCGAAATTCTCTGTCTGTTCGGTAAATGAAGCCCCGTCGTGGCCCCAGTAGAAGCGGGTGCGCGCCACGGCGTTTGGCAGCATGCGCAGGTAGGTGTCGAGTTGTGGCTGGAGCACGTCGTAATCGCCGCTCTTGAGCAGGGGCCAGTATACCAGGCGCTGGTTCTGTGCCGTCATGGTTCCGCCGCCCCACTTGCGGTAATCGGGGGTGAAAACCATGGCTGAGTCTACGTATAGCGGGTCGAAGGTGAAGAGTCCTCCGTTGAACTTCGTCGGCCATTCCCCACGGGCGTTGCAGCCCAGCATGTAGCGCATCAGTTCGTAGTTGCGCACCATCTGGCGGCAGCTGTCATTGTCGCTGTCTGTCTCTATCCAGCTGCGCTGCCAAAAGGAGTGCCACCAGGCAGAGCTACGCTTCCTTGATAGTTTATAGTTTATGATGGATAGTGGAAAGTTTGCTACCGTTGTGGACTGCGTGCTTAGATCAATGCTGATGGTGGACTTCCGCAGCCTGCTGTTGGTGAAGTTCCAGGAGCGAAAGTCGGTTCCGGCGTATGTGCCTTCGGATGTTCCTGCAAAGTGGAACCCCGGTGCCTGCATCTCGCCCTGCATGAGCAGGGAGCCAATCGGGTTGAAGAGCGAGTCGCGTATGGCATCCAGATGTTCGCGGCTGACGGTGAAGTCGAACACCGTTTCCTGGCGGTTCCTGTGGCTAAAGCTCAGATGCTCGTTCTCTGCATGTATGCTGTCAGCAAAGGTAGTACAGTCGGCTGGCACAAGCCATTTGTACGAGCACTGCTGGCACTCGGCTCGTGTTACTGCCCTGTCTCTGTATCGCCAGCTCTCATAGCCCAGCACTGCCTGTCGTGTTTGTTGCGACTGAGTCGCAACAAACA
>JAFTAR010000127.1 GCA_017455495.1 Prevotella sp. | reverse complement strand
TGGTGGCGTCATCCCCGCCTGCGGCACGTTCTTCGTATTCTCAGACTATATGAAGCCCGCAGTCCGCATGGCTGCCCTGATGGAGCTGCCCGTTAAGTTCATCTGGACCCACGATGCCTTCCGCGTTGGCGAGGATGGTCCTACCCACGAGCCTGTGGAGCAGGAGGCCCAGATACGCTTGATGGAGAAGCTGAAGAACCACCACGGCAAGAACAGCGTCCTCGTGGTTCGTCCGGCCGATGCCGAGGAGACCACCGTATGCTGGCGTATGGCTATGGAGAACGTTGACACTCCCACGGCACTCATCTTCTCACGTCAGAATATTGACATGCTGCCCGAGGGCAACGACTACAGCCAGGCTACTAAGGGCGCATACGTCGTAGCAGGTTCCAGCGAGGACTACGATGTAATCTTATTGGCTTCTGGTTCAGAGGTTTCCACATTGGAGGCTGGAGCAAAGCTGCTTGCCGCTGACGGCATTAAGACCCGTGTGGTGAGCGTTCCTTCTGAAGGCTTGTTCCGCAGCCAGTCAAAGGAGTATCAGCAGAGCGTGCTGCCCGCAGGCAAGAAGAAGTTCGGCCTCACCGCAGGCCTGCCTGTAAACCTTGAGGGCCTTGTTGGTGCCGACGGCACAGTATGGGGCCTTGAGAGCTTCGGTTTCTCTGCTCCTTACAAGGTGCTTGACGAGAAGCTCGGCTTCAATGGCCAGAATGTCTATGAGCAGGTGAAGAAGCTGCTGGCATAAGCTTGTGCATTAATTTGAAACAGTAACAACATGCACGCACTTGGAACAATGTATCTGGGTGCGTGCATTTATAAGTATGTGTCATGGAATACATGTCTCAAGAAGGCTACGACAAGCTTGTGGCCGAACTCCGTCAGTTAGAGAGCGTTGAACTGCCACAGGTGCGTGATGCCATTGCCGAAGCGCGCGACAAGGGAGACCTCAGCGAGAATTTTGAATACCACGCAGCCAAGCGCGAGCAGGGGCGGCTGCTTAGCCGTATAAGGTTCAAGCAGCGCGTCCTGGAACATGCCCGCGTCATTGACAAGTCAAAGCTGGACAACGACCGCATAGGTCTGCTTAGCAAGGTGGAGATGACCAACCTGACCACCAACGCCCGTATGACATACACCATAGCGAGTCCCCACGAAGCCAACCTTCGCGAAGGAAAGATTTCCATAAAGTCGCCTATTGCCGAGGCATTGCTTGGAAGGAAAGCCGGTGATGTTGTTTCCGTTATGGTTCCTGCCGGCTTGATGAAGCTGCGCATAGAAAGCGTGAAACTCTGATCTGCCTTGTATGTTACTTGATATAATTGTGACATTTTGGCGCACCTAAGTGACAAACTGGCGGTTTTCTCGCATTGGCATTGTTGTTGTATATATATGAGTGAGCGGAGCTGAAAAGCAAGGCTCAAAAGAGAACAACAAAACAAGTTTAACAAATAAAACAAAAATTAGGAGGACAAAACTATGATGCCAATGATGAGAACAAACTCTTGGATTCCCTCAGTGTTCAACGATCTTTTCAACACGGAGTTCATGCCGAAGGCAAGCGCTACAGCACCTGCCATCAACGTAAAGGAAACCGACAAGGCCTATATAGTGGAACTGGCTGCCCCCGGCCTCAAGAAGGAGGACTTCAACGTGCACATCAACGATGAGGGCAACCTCATGGTGAAGATGGAAAAGCACGAGGAAAAGAAGGACGAGGACAAGAACGCCCGCTACCTGCGCCGCGAATTTGCCTACTCACGCTTTGAGCAGACCCTGATACTGCCTGACGACGTTGAGAAGGACCAGATCAAGGCTCGCGTGGAGCACGGAGTACTTACCGTTGAGCTGCCCAAGCATGAGGAGCAGAAGGTGAAGGTGAGCCGCCAGATAGAGATCGGATAACTGGCAAGTAGATAAAAAAATCCCGAATAGTTTAGGCTATTCGGGATTTTTTTGTACCTTTGCAGCCTAAAGATATTACACATTAATTAATAATAAGAAAAACAATGGAAAAAAGTGCATTGCAACTGGCCCGCGCTGCCTACCAGCCCAAGCTTCCCCTTGGACTGCAGGGAGCGGTGAAGGCTGTTGAGGGCGAGCCCACTCAGAGTGTTGACAACCAGGAGGAGATAAAGAAGCTCTTCCCAAATACTTACGGCATGCCGTTGGTGGAATTCGTGAAGGGCGAAGAGCAAGCTCACGAGAAGATGAACGTGGGCATAATCCTTAGCGGCGGCCAGGCTCCTGGCGGCCACAACGTCATCACCGGTCTTTTCGACGCCGTGAAGAAGCTCAACCCTGAGAACCGACTCTTTGGCTTCATCCTGGGTCCTGGCGGCCTGGTCGACCACAACTACATGGAGCTTACCAAGGAGATTGTCGACGAGTATCGCAACACCGGCGGCTTTGACATGATTGGCTCCGGCCGTACCAAGCTGGAGAAGGTGGAGCAGTTCGAGAAGGGTCTGGAGATTATCCGCGAACTGGGCATAAAGGCCATCGTCATCATTGGCGGCGACGACTCAAACACCAACGCCTGCGTGCTGGCAGAGTACTATGCTGCAAAGCAGTATGGCGTGCAGGTAATCGGCTGCCCGAAGACCATCGACGGCGACCTGAAGAACTCGCAGATTGAGACCTCCTTCGGTTTCGACACCGCCTGCAAGACCTACTCTGAGCTGATCGGCAACATTGAGCGCGACTGTAACTCAGCCCGTAAGTACTGGCACTTCATCAAGGTGATGGGTCGCTCAGCTTCTCACATCGCTCTGGAGTGCGCTCTGCAGACACAGCCCAACATCTGCCTCATTTCTGAGGAGATCGAGCAGAAGGGCATGAGCCTCGACGATATCGTAGAGTACATCGCCGA
>JAFTAR010000126.1 GCA_017455495.1 Prevotella sp. | reverse complement strand
CCGACCGCAACATCAAGGCCAAGATAAACAAGGACGGCATCTGGCTTGAGAAGATGGATGCCAACCCCTCTGAGCTTATTCCCGCTGAATATGCAAAGGCCGGCGAGGGCAAGAACACCATCACCATCGACCTTAACGAGGGCATTGATGCCGTCCGCAAGGAGCTGTCGAAGTATCCTGTATCCACGAGGGTAAACCTGCGTGGCACCATAATAGTGGCCCGCGACATTGCCCACGCCAAGCTGAAGGCACGCATAGACAGCGGCGAGGAGATGCCGGAGTACTTCAAGAAGTACCCCGTGCTCTACGCCGGACCGGCCAAGACCCCCGAGGGCTACCCCTGCGGCTCCATGGGTCCCACCACGGCCAACCGCATGGACCCCTACGTGGACGAGTTCCAGGGCCTGGGCGCATCGCTTGTGATGATTGCCAAGGGCAACCGCAGCGACGTGGTGACAGAGGCCTGCAAGAAGCATGGCGGCTTCTACCTCGGCTCCATAGGCGGCGTGGCTGCAGTGCTCTCGCAGAGCAGCATAAAGAGCATAGAGTGCGTGGAATATCCTGAGCTGGGCATGGAAGCCATCTGGAAGATTGACGTGGAGGACTTCCCCGCATTCATTCTCGTAGACGACAAGGGCAACGACTTCTTCAAAACTCTTAAACCCTGGGCACCATGCGCAAAGTAATATTCCTTCTCTTCTTGGCAGCCTGTATGCCTGTTGCAGCCCAAGACCTTCAGGTGGTCAGGGAGGGGTGTATGCCTCCCCCGGAGGGCGATGTTGAGGCAGCAGCTCGCGCCGATGGCATGCGTCGTCTGCCTGATATCAACACCACGTGGGATGCCAATCGCGTCTACCACCAGCTGGTCATCCTTATCTCCTTTTCCGACACCGACTTTAAAGGTGACAATCCAAGGGAAGACTACAACAGAATGCTGAATGAACCGGGATATAACCTGCGCAAGGGTCCTGGCTGTGCCGCAGATTATTTCAAGGTGCAGTCGCGGGGACTGTTCAACGTGCAGTTCGACGTCTATGGTCCTTACAAAACCAGCGGCAAGGCACAGCCCTACGACAATCCAACGGCAAACACCAAGAACTATGGCACCGGCACAATGAGGGAAGCCACAAATATGTTTCTTGCCGCGAATCCTGATTTGGACTTTTCCCAGTACGACTGGAACGGCGATGGCTCGGTTAATCAGGTGGTCTATGTGTGTGCCGGCCTCAGCGGCAATCAGTCCAGTGAGGCTTGCTACGGCCACATCTGGCCAAACACCAGTTCGTTCTCTGCCATATCCACCCCCGACGGAAAGAAGATATCCAACTATTCTTCCAGCTGCGAGCTGTGGTCGAACGGCACTTCATCGTGCGGCTTTGGCACCATCTGCCATGAGTACACTCACGCCCTTGGCCTGCCCGACATATATCCCACGTCAAGTAGTGCCGGTTATAGCGTCGTTGACGAGTGGGACCTTATGGACGGCGGCAACTTCACCAACTTCGGCTGGTGCCCGCCAAACTACACTCCATTGGAGAAGATGCTCTTAGGATGGCTCACTCCTACCGAACTCAGCGAACCTACGACCATCAGCAACCTCAAGACTGCTGAGGAAGGCGGCGAGGTGTACATAGTAAGGAACACTGCCAAGGAGTACTATCTGATAGAGAACAGGCAGTGGAAAGGCTGGGACAGCGGTGCCCCCGGTCAGGGTCTTGTGGTCTACCATGTTAACTACGATGCCTCGAAATGGGCTTCAAATAATGTAAACAATACCCAAGGCAAGTATAATTTCCACCTCATTGCAGCCGACAACATGGACTATGACGCATGGCAGCAATATCTTGTCGACAGCGGAGCCTCGACACAGTATGCCAATAATGGCCGCATGAACAATCTGCACTTGAGTGGAGCCCCATATCCTCTGCTTTCCGGCGGCGAGATTATGAACAACGAGCTCACCGACTCCTCTGTGCCTGCCTCCGTTGTGTACAACCAAAATGCTGACGGAAACCTGTTCATGTCAAAGCCAATCACAAATATTGTGAACAACGAAGACGGCACGGTGTCGTTCCTCTTCATGGGAGGCGACAGCATTCCCAGCGGCATAGCCGGCATTGGCGCAACAGCGCAGCATGGTACTGTAGCCTACGACCTCACCGGACGTAGGACCGACGGTGGCAGAGGCTTGTTTATTGTGAGGTGCCAGGACGGAACAATACGTAAGATCGTTAGATAGCATTTCTTTATTTATAACTAACTTACACACAAAAACGATTATGAGAGTTATCATTGAACCTAATTATGATTTGATGTCCCAGTGGGCAGCAAACCATGTAGTTGAACGCATCAATGCAGCCAAGCCCACCGCTGAGAAGCCTTTCGTGCTTGGCCTTCCCACCGGCAGCAGCCCCATAGGCATGTACCGCTGCCTGGTGAAAGCCTACCAGGAGGGAAAGGTGAGCTTCAAAAACGTGCTTACCTTCAACATGGACGAGTATGTGGGCCTGCCAGAGGACCATCCTGAGAGCTACCACAGCTTCATGTTCACCAACCTGTTCAACCACATCGACTGCCCGAAGGAGAATATACACATTCTCAACGGCAATGCTCCCGACCTTGCTGCCGAGTGCGCCCACTACGAGCAGATGATCAAGGAGGCAGGCGGCATAGACCTGTTCCTGGGCGGCATAGGCCCCGACGGTCACATCGCCTTCAACGAGCCGGGCAGCAGCCTCAGCAGCCGCACTCGCCAGAAGACTCTGACCACCGACACCATCATTGCCAACAGCCGCTTCTTCGAGAACGACATCAACAAGGTGCCCAAGACCGCCCTCACCGTTGGCGTGGGCACTGTGATGGCAGCCAAGGAGGTGATGATACTGGTCAACGGACACGCCAAGTGCCGTGCTCTACAGGCCGCCGTGGAAGGCAGCGTGAACCACATGTGGACCATCTCTGCCCTGCAGATGCACGAGCACGGTATCATCGTGGCCGACGATGCTGCCTGCGACGAGCTGAAGGTGGGCACCTACCGCTACTTCAAGGACATTGAGAAGAACAACCTTCTGTAAGCTATTTATAGAAATACTGCCAATACGTACCGTGGAAATCTCCCTCGGTACGTATTTTTCTTTCCGATACACTGGGGTAAATGGTGTCATAGCTGGCATAGTTGTGCCATTCCTGCTCCATCACCGAGTCCCTATATATAAATAATGTGTCAATACGCTGGCTGTACAGCACCAGGGCTTCGCGGTAGTGGCGGGGTAGGGAGTCGGCATCCAGCACATAGTAGCGCGGCAGGCTTACGGCAAACGAGTCAAGGCTACGGTCAAGCAGCTGTCCCGTCAGCACGTAGTCGTGCCAGACTGTGGTAGCCAGGGTGTCTTGCCTTAGCGAGTCAATATATTGTGCTGTGGTAAGTACATGCGAGCCAAGATTCACTATTGAGTCGGGCCTCACGCCGAAGTGGTCCCAAAGCAGTGTGTCGGCCAGCAGTTGCAGGCGGCTGTCGCTTCCTGCCAGCGGAAGCAGGTCCTTGCTGCTGCCGGCAACGTAGTATTCAAAGAAGCGCTCGCCCAGCTCACCCGTCTGTGACAGGGCAAAGGCCCGCAGCATGGTGAGGCTGGCATCTGTCTCGTGCGACTTCTTGCCGGCACGCAGGGCCTCGGCAGCATCGCCACGCCCAAGCGACACCTCGGCATGGGCCTTGAAGTGGGCCACGGCGTTGGTGTTGCTCATGGCAGCCACTACCAGCATCATTGCCGCCATCTGCAGCAGGTTCACCCATACAGAACGCGAGAACAGGCCTATGCTCTGCTTGGAGTCGTTAAAGTAGGGGGGAACTTTCATTGCCACCCATAGCAGGAAGCCCCATGCCAACAGAACCAGCGGTGCTCCCCAAGGCCACGCTCCACACGAGAATGGAATGCTGAGCGAGGATATGAAGGTGAGAAGGAGGAATGACGGAAAATAGGTAATGGCGTGGGTGGTGCCTGCCTTGCGCGTGAAGGCAAACACTATCAGCTGGAGCACCATGCCGACGGCGGTTATCAGAAGGGCACCTACGGTGTGGTTGTAGTGTGTCTTACCATTGCTGAGGCCGTGTTGCACAACGGCTATGATGTCGCCCTGGAAAAAGTATAGCCAGAAGAAAGAGAACAGCAGGAACACCACCGCGCATACTATGCGGACTGTAGTCCCGGAAGTTTTATGTTTCATGTTTCAAGTTTCAGGTTTCTCCTTTTCATTTCTTTTTGCAGTCAGGGCAGATGCCCTTCACTATGTGTGATGCCGAGATAGCCGAGAATCCGGGCGGCAATGCCACGTCGGGCACAGACACCCCGTCAAGGCAGATGGTGCGCTGGCATTGCTCACAGAAGAAGTGCACGTGCAGGTCGTCGTCTTCCGAGTTGCTATGGCTGTGGCACAGCTCATAGCGTAGTGCCCCTCCCTCCCCGTCGTCTACGGCATGTACCAGGTGGTGCTCGCGAAACAGGGTAAGGGCACGGAATATTCCCGACTTGTCAATGCTCAGTATGCGCATCTCAAGTTCCGACAGTGTCAGCGGGTTGCGTGCCAGGGCTATCTCCCTTACCACGACTATCCTGTTGGCGGTGGCTTTAATGCCGTGCTCTTCAAGCAGTTGGACGCACTTCTCGGTGTTCATCTCTTGGCAATGACTTAATTCAAGCGACAAAGGTAGTGAATAATTTCCACTATTCTGCATTGTTTAACAATAATTTTTTTCATAATAGGTTGTCAGGTTGACAAAACGCCGACAGCCACGGCGTTTGCAACCTGTTGGAGGTTGTCAGAGGTTGTCAGAGGTTGTCAGTGGTTTTTCCTAACACGAATTACCATGAATTATTCATTAATGGCTGCGCTTAGCATAATTACCTGAGAAATTACATGGTAATTATATGTTAAGGAACTGCTCAAAAAAAGCAATGCTTTTTGTTTAAATTCTTGAGAGAATTCAACCGTAAAGCATTGCCTCAGCTCCGTAGAGTCCTGCCTCAGCTTTGTAGAGTCCTGCCTCAGCTTTGTAGAGTCCTGCCTCAGCTTTGTAGAGTCCTGCTTCAGCCGCGGAGACAAAATCCTGTCAACCTCTGACAACCTCTGTCAACCTCAAACAGGTCGCAAACCCTTTACAGCACGGGGTTTTGACAACCTGACAACCTCAATGTCAAAAAATAACACGAATTTCTTCATTAAATTAATTCATGTTTAATTCCTGGCAATTCGTGTTAAAAACAAAAATAAAAAAAGGACAATAATAATTGGCTGTTACAAAAAAAGACTGTAACGAAAGACGAATTTGGGAGAATTAACGCAGAATGACCGTAAAT
>JAFTAR010000125.1 GCA_017455495.1 Prevotella sp. | reverse complement strand
CATCTGGGAGTAGTACTCTCCTTCTTTCTTGTTGTTCATTGCAATCTGTTTTGAATTTCAGACTGCAAAGGTACGCATATCTTAGTTTACGCGCAATACGGCAAAAATTGACTGCTTACGGAAGAGAACAAGAGCCAAAAGCTCAAATCCTAAAAATTATATCGGTTGGGACTTCAGCGCACAATCCTTACTCGTTGGTTAGTAATTTTGTTTGTTGTTTAGTCCCTTGTGGGCGGTCCGCACCTTGTGCAGCACTACGTCCCTGTTATATCACTTTTCTGTCTGTTTATTTTGGGCTGGTACGTGACCTGCCACAACATTGTTTATAGTTAGTTATATACTTATAATGAATTAATTAAGTACCGTATAACTGATCATAGTCCTGTGGCAGCAGACGGTCTTTGTCAACAATCACAAGAATATCCCAGTCGGAATCTGGCCTCTCATCACCACGTGCCTGTGACCCATAGAGTATGGCCTCTGCCTTTGGGGGCAGATGGAGTAGAAGCGTTTTCTTTATGTTGTCGAGAAAATCTTGTTCATGCCTGGTACTTTTGTGCAAATAGGAGAGTTATATTTTCTTCATGCATCAAATTTGTTGACAAAGATAATAACTTTCTGTGAGATGTGCAAAAAATGGAACGAAAACTTTTCAGCTAACGGTGAATTATCATGTTGTGGTTTCTATAGATTCCTCTTCTTCTCCAAACTTTCAATGAAGTTTCTGCATTTCTGCGTGGTAGCGTATGATGGGCTGCGTGTAGGCGTAAGGGATGTAGTCTATGGAGGGGATGGGCTTGGTGATGATGAAACTGGCCACCTTGCCGCGAGTTATGGAGCCGTGGCTGTGGCTTATGCCCATGGCGGCGGCGCTGTTTAGCGTTGCAGCGTTGATGGCCTCGGCAGGGAGAAGCCTCATCTTGATGCAGGCAAGGGAAACGACAAACTTCATGTCGCCCGACGGAGTGGAGCCGGGGTTGTAGTCGCTTGCAATGGCCAGGGGCAGGCCTGCGTCAATGATTTTCCTGCCAGGTGCATAGGGCATGTTCAGGAAGAAGGAAGTGCCGGGCAGGGCTGTCGGCATGCACGTGGAATGGCGCAACAGCTCTATGTCGCGCTCCGTCATGCTCTCCAAGTGGTCCGCGCTGAGGGCATTGTGCTCTACTGCCACCTCTACGCCTCCTGAGTCGGCCAGCTCCTGAGCGTGAATCTTGGGCCTCATGCCATATTTTGCACCAGCCTCAAGTATGCGGGCTGTCTGCTGGGGAGTGAAGAAGCCCTTGTCGCAGAACACGTCAATGAAGTCAGCCAGCTGCTGCCGCCCCACCTCGGGTATCATCTCGCTTACCAGCATGTCCACGTAGTCCTGCTGACGGCCGGTGAAAGCTCTGCCCACAGCATGGGCGCCGAGGAAAGTGCTGGCCACGAAGATGGAGACCGACTGCTTTATACGCCTTATGACCCTCAGCATCTTCAGCTCATCGGCAGTATTCAGGCCGTAGCCGCTCTTTATCTCAACGGCTCCCGTGCCCTTAGCCTTTATTTCTTCAATACGTTCCATAGCCTGCTGATAGAGGTCATCCTCCGACATGAGGTGGAGCCTGTCGGCCGAGTTAAGAATGCCGCCTCCGCGCCGGGCTATCTCCGCGTAGCTGAGGCCGCGGATCTTGTCAACAAACTCTCCTTCGCGACTGCCAGCGTAGACCAGGTGGGTGTGGCTGTCGCAAAACGATGGCAACAGACAGCCGCCCTCTGCGTCAAGTTCTTTGCAATCTGGGGGGAGAACGGGGGGAGCGCCTGTGCCGAAGTCCTTGATGAGGCCGTCCTCCACCAGCAGCCAGGCATTGGTGAGCTGGTGGAGTTCGGACATCTCTTGGCCACTGACGCGGAGCTTGCCCTGAGGCTGAATGCCGGCCAGTATGCCTATGTTCTTTATCAAGTAATTCATCTACTTGTAGTCTTGCGGATTGTGCTGCTTCAGGAAGTTCACGCTGTGCTCAATGTGCGGGTACATCAGCTCGTCGTTGAGTATGAAAGGCACCACGCGGCGGTAGTCGCTGTGCAGACGGGTAAGGACGGCCGACGACCTGAGCGGCAGGCGGAAGTCAAGGGCCTGGGCGGCGTTGAACAGTTCAATGGCCAGCACCCGCTCTGTGTTGAGTATCACCTTGTAGAGCTTTATGGCTGCGTTGGCGCCCATGGAGACGAGGTCCTCCTGGTCCTGGCACGAGGGAATGCTGTCTACCGACGACGGCATAGCCAGCGACTTGTTCAGGCTCACCACGGAGGCAGCCGTGTACTGCGTTATCATGAAGCCGCTGTTCACACCGGGATTGGCCACGAGGAACGATGGCAGGCCGCGCGTGCCGCTAACAAGGCGGTAGATGCGCCTCTCACTGATATTAGCCAGCTCGCTCATGCCTATGGAGAGGAAGTCAATTGGCAAGGCTATAGGCTCGCCGTGGAAATTGCCGGCCGAGATGATGAGGTCGTCGTCGGGACAGACGGTGGGGTTGTCGGTGGCAGAGTTTATTTCAATGTCAATGACCGAGCGCACATAGCGCACCGTGTCCTTCACGGCTCCGTGAACCTGAGGCACGCAGCGGAATGAGTAGGGGTCCTGCACGTGGGCCTTGATATTGTTCAGTATCTGGCTGCCCTCCAAGAGGTTCCTTATGCGCTGGGCTGTCTCGGCCTGGCCCGGATGGGGGCGCACGTCGTGTACAACAGGAATGAAAGGCTCTATGCGACCGTCGAAGGCGTCAAGGCTCATGGCAGCAATGACGTCGGCCCAGTCGTTGAGCCGCTGGGCCTGCAGCAGGCACCAAACGGCGAAGGCACTCATGTTCTGGGTGCCGTTGAGCAGGGCCAGACCTTCCTTTGAGGCCAGCTCAATGGGTTTCCAGCGCTTCTTGCGCAGCATCTCGGCACCGGGAATGACGTGGCCCTGATACTCCACCTCGCCCAGACCTACAAGAGGCAGGCTCATGTGGGCCAGGGGCACGAGGACGCCCGAGGCTCCAAGCGAGCCTTGTTTGAGGACAACGGGGTAGATGTCGTTGTTGAAGAACTGTATGAGGCGCTGCACCGTGTCAAGCTTGCAGCCGGAGTAGCCATAGCTGAGCGACTGTATCTTGAGCAGCATCATTATCTTCACAATCTCGTTGGGCACTCGTTCGCCCGTGCCGCAGGCGTGGCTCTTTATGAGGTTTATCTGCAACTGCGACAGCTGGTCCTTGCCTATTGAGACATTGCACAGCGAGCCGAAACCGGTGGTTACGCCATAGACGGGGGCACCGTTGGAGGCAATCTTCTTGTCCAAGTAGTTACGGCAACGGCGTATGCGCGTCTTGGCATCCTCGCTGAGTTCAAGTTTCATTCCCTGGCTGATTATCTCGCCTATGCGCTCTATGGTAAGGTGGTCAGCGCTGATATAGTGTGTGGTCATCTTTCTGATTTGAGAGTTGAGATTTGAGAATTGAGAGTTGATTTAAGATTTAGGGGTTGAGATTTGAGAGAATTTCATCGCTTACAATGCTGGGCATGGTGACGATGAGCTGTGGCGTGCGCTCCATCTCGCGGCGAATGGCATCCATCGAGCCGCTGTTGCGTGCCCACGAGCGGCGCGCAATGCCGTTGTTCACATCCCAAAACAACATCTGGCGAATGCGGCGGTCACACTCTTCGCTGCCGTCAATAACCATTCCGAAGCCTCCGTTGATGACTTCTCCCCAGCCTACTCCGCCACCATTGTGCAGGCTCACCCAGGTGGCTCCACGGAAGGCATCGCCAATGACGTTCTGCACGGCCATGTCGGCACAGAACTGCGAGCCGTCGTAGATGTTCGATGTCTCGCGGAAGGGGGAGTCCGTGCCGCTCACGTCGTGGTGGTCGCGGCCCAGCACAACCGGGGCAGAGAGCTTGCCCTGGCGTATGGCCTCGTTGAAGGCCAGGGCTATGCGGGTGCGTCCCTCGGCATCGGCATAGAGGATGCGTGCCTGTGAACCTACCACGAGCTGGTTGCGCCCGGCCTCGCGAATCCAGTGGAGGTTGTCGGCCAGCTGTCCGTGGATGTCGGCAGGGGCGGTGCGGAGCATGTCCTCAAGCACTTCAGCCGCAAGGCGGTCGGTGGTGGCCAGGTCGTCGGCATTGCCGCTGGTGCACACCCAGCGGAAGGGTCCGAAGCCATAGTCGAAGAATAGCGGACCCATGATGTCCTGCACGTAGCTGGGGTAACGGAAGCGCCGTTCCGTTTGTTGCGACTCAGTCGCAACAGACCAGACCTCAGCCCCGGCCCTGCCGGCTTCAAGCAGGAAGGCGTTGCCGTAGTCAAAGAAATACATGCCCTTGCCGGCAAGGCTATTGATGGCAGCCACCTGGCGCCGCAGCGACTCCTGGACGGCAGCCTTGAAGCGCTCTGGCTCCTCGGCCATCATGCGCTGCGACTGCTCAAGCGAGTAGCCCACGGGGTAGTAGCCGCCAGCCCAGGGGTTGTGGAGGGAAGTCTGGTCGCTGCCCAGGTCAACATGTATGTTGTCCTTGGCCAATCGCTCCCACAGGTCAACCACGTTGCCTACGTAGGCCATAGATACTATGCGCTTCTCGTCAACAGCTTTCCTTATGGCAGGAATCAGCTCGTCCAGGTCCTCGTGAAGTTCGTCCACCCATCCCTGGTCGTAGCGTTTCTGTGCTGCCTTGGGGTTTATCTCAGCCGTTACACTCACCACCCCGGCAATGTTGCCGGCCTTGGGCTGTGCACCGCTCATACCGCCAAGACCTGCCGTGACGAAGAGGGGTATCCTGTCCTTTTTGCTGCCCATCACACGGCGTGCTGCGTTGAGCACGGTGATGGTGGTGCCGTGGACTATTCCCTGCGGGCCGATGTACATATAGCTGCCGGCAGTCATCTGGCCGTATTGCGATACTCCGAGGGCGTTCAGGCGCTCCCAGTCGTCGGGCTTGGAGTAGTTGGGTATAACCATACCGTTGGTAACCACCACGCGAGGTGCCCCTTTGTGCGAGGGGAACAGGCCCAGCGGATGTCCGCTGTACATAACGAGCGTCTGCTCGTCGGTCATCTCGCTGAGGTATTTCATAACCAAGCGATACTGCGCCCAGTTCTGGAATATGGCTCCGTTGCCGCCGTAGATGATAAGCTCGTGAGGGTGCTGGGCCACGCGCGGGTCCAGGTTGTTCTGTATCATGAGCATTATCGCTGCGGCCTGGCGGCTGCGGGCCGGGTACTCGCTTATGGGTCGCGCGTACATTTTATAATTAGGCCTGTAGCGGTACATGTATATGCGGCCATAGTCCCTCAGCTCTGCGGCAAACTCCGGGGCCAGCTTCTCGTGCAGGCTTGCAGGGAAGTAGCGCAGGGCGTTGCGCAGGGCAAGGCGTTTCTGCTCTGGGGTAAGTATGTCCTTACGCTTCGGGGCGTGGTTTATCGTGGTGTCGTAGGCTGGCATCTCGGGCAGCTCTGCCGGTATGCCCATTCTTATCTCTTCCTGGAATGTCATAATTTTGCTTCAACTATTTGCATTATTTCCGTTTCCTGTTCCTTGGCTTTAACAATAAGGCTGTCGGCCTCTTCAATAAGTTGTTTGCGAAGTGCCTCATCGTTAAGTGATGCTGCGTTTATCTTCACGTTCAGTCCTGCGCCCAGCACGGCAGCACGCGCTGCCAAGGCGCCCACACCTGCATCGCTCACACTGGCCGGATTTCCCTGCTCGGCCATTGCGCGGCAAAGGGAGAACACCTCCATAGTGGTCGTCATGGTTTCCAGGGGAACTTCTGCTGCGTGCTTGGTGGCCTGCTGTATGGCTGCCATGCGAGCCGCTTTTTCCTCGTCGGTCTGCTTGGGCATGGAGAAAGCGGCCATGATGCCGTTGAAGGCTTCGGTGTCCTTGTCAACAAGCATCAGCAGTTGCTTCATTATCTTCTGTCCCTTCTCGGCCCATTCAGAGAACTCCGGGCAGCGCTCATCCCATCCGGCCTTGTGCGAAGAGAGGTTGGCCACCATCGTTCCGAGGGCAGCGCCAAGGGCTCCCATGTAAGCGGCAATGGTGCCTCCGCCCGGGGCAGGACTCTCGCGCGATGTTTCCTGTGCAAAGGCCTCTACCGTCATGCCTACCAGCTTCTTGGCTGTGCCGTCGGCATCTTCAAGCATGTATTCTATCACCTTCTCGCGGGCATTGAAGGGCTTCAGGTCGTCAAGTCCCATTGACTTTATGGCAATATTGATGATGTCGGTCTCAGGGATTCCCGTAGAGCGGTTCTGCTTCTTCAGGAAATACTTGCCGGCATCAATGAGTGCGCTTTTAGGCAACAGGCCAACTATCTCCGTACCCGTGACGCGGATGCCGCGTGCCTGGGCTGCACGGCAAACCTCGTCGAAGGCTACGTGTAGCGGCGTGACGCTGAGGTTTGTCATGTTCATCGACACCTGGGCAATGCCGTACTCATCAATGTACCAGCCAATGGCCTTGGTGCATTTCAGCGTGCCTGGCTTATAGATGATTTTGCCGTCGGCATCGCGCTTTGGAGTGCCTGTGATGGGATTTCCCTCGCGCACAGGACGCCCCTTCTCCCTCACGTCGAAGGCTATGGCATTGGCGCGGCGGGTGCTGGTGGTGTTAAGGTTGAAGTTTACGGCAATGAGGAAGTCGCGTGCCCCCACGGCTGTACACCCGCTGCGCAGCACGCACTCTGGTATTCCATCTTTAATCGTGGGCATGAAGTCGGGCTGCAAACCGGGCGTGGTGAGCTTTTTCTCCAAGGCTTCGTATTCCCCAGAGCGACAAACGGCCAGGTTCTTCCTCTCCGGCGTATAGGCAGAAGCCTCGTAGCAGTAGCACGGTACGCCCAGCTCGTCGCACATGCGCCTGGCCAGCTGGCGCGCCAGCTCGGCACATTCCTCAAGGGTGATGCCGCTTATGGGTATCAAGGGCAGCACGTCGGTGGCTCCCATACGGGGGTGAGCTCCGTGGTGCTGGCGCATGTCTATAAGCTGAGCGGCCTTCCTTACAGCCCTGAAGGCGGCTTCTACTACGGCTTGGGCCTCGCCTACGAATGTCACAACGGTGCGGTTGGTAGCTTCGCCAGGGTCTACGTTGAGCAGGTGCACTCCCCGCACGGCTTCTATTTCCGCTGTTATCTGGCGGATGATGTTCATGTCGCGCCCCTCGCTGAAGTTGGGCACGCACTCAATAATCTGTTTTGTCATATCTTTGGTTTAAGGTTTCAAGGTTCAGGTTTAAGGTTTCATGTCTAAGGTTTCAGGGGGCATCTTTCTTCTTTAATTTTTCATCTTCCTAAGGGAACAGTCGCCCCAAGTCCAAAGTGGGCGGCTGGAAGTCAATGGTGCGCCAGCGGAAGTCGAGCAGCTGATGCTTGAACTGTCTGGCATTCTTGTATCCAATGTCAACCATGGTTGCCATGTCGTCGTGTCCGAAGCTGGCCACGTGGCGTCCGTTTAGGTCGGGGTGTATATAAATAATGTCTATGGGGGCATAGAGTGTGAGGTTTCTCAGATAGTTGTGCTTGTCGGGCCGGTGGGTAATCCAGTAGAGCAGTGAGCGCTCCGGCGTAAGCAGGTCGAAGATAGTGCCCCAGATGCTCTGGCTGCCTTGTGCGGAGGTGTTGTCCTCTATTGTCACTTCCTCCTGCTGCAGGTCAATGACAATGACTATGTCGGCCCCCATGTTCTTCACCACGTCTACTGGCAGGTTGTTTATCATGCCGCCGTCGCTCATCTCGTTCTCATTCTTGAATATGAGCGGCAGGGCCATTGATGCCCTTACGGCTGAGGCCACGTCGCCAGTGTGGAGCACGGTGTCGCGGCACGACCAGAAATAAGAGGCCACGCAGCGGAACTCGCAGCCCCGCCGTTGCTTCATGTCCTCAAAGGTGGCGCAGCCCTTGGCTTCAAGCAGCTGACCAATGCGCGTCTTTATGGAGTCGCCCCTGAGCAGTCCGAGCCAGTCGTCGCGCCGGAAGTTAAGGGCGGGTATGCCGCGAATGAGCATGTCGTTGTTCTCGTCCCAGGCAATGAAGCGGTCGCTGTACTCCTCGCGCTGGTCGGTGAGCAGTGGGAAGATGTCCTCCTTGCAGAACAGGGAGTCAAGCTCGTCGGCTGTATATCCGGCAGCATACAGGCTGCCAACGATGGCTCCTATGCTGGTGCCTGCAATGTAGTCTATGGGAATGTGATATTGCTCTATGAAGCGCAATGCTCCTATCTCTGCTGCGCCCTTGGCACCGCCTCCGCCAAGTACAAGTCCCACTTTGGGGCGGGCGGAAACTGCTGACACAATGGATAATAGGAGTATTAGATTAATGATTCGCTTCATGCCAATATGCCAAGGGAAGAAGTTAAGGGTGTGCCAGCTGTCTTAGCCTGTCTATGTGCTGGCGGGCGGCCTGCTGACCTACCTGTATCATGTGGGTCATTCTGGCGTTGCCGAAACTTGTGGCATCGTCATCAGGCAGGGGCGGATTGATGTAAATGTCGCAATGCCGGCGGTTCTCATTATATTTAGTAATGTCGGGCCGGTTGATTACCCAGTTGACAATGGCTCCGAAGCCAAGCGCATTGGCTATGCTGGTAAGAATGTTGTCGGGCTGTGGCTGGCGGTTCTGTGGCTTATTCTGCTGCAGGTCAACGGCAATAATGATGTCGGCTCCCATCTGGCGGGCCACGTCGACGGGCAGATTGTTCATCATGCCGCCGTCTACAAGCTGCTCTCCGTCTATCTCTACAGGCTTGAACACACCGGGAATGGCCATCGAGGCGCGAATGGCACTCGGCAGAGTTCCCTCGCTGAGCACCACTTCCTCGGCATCCATCATTGATGCAGCCACGCAGCGGAATGGTGTTGGCAGACAGTCGAATTCCACACATCCCTTCATGGCCATCATTGAGTCAATGACCTGCTCCACGCGTGCCCCCTGCAGCAGGCCTATGGTGGGGCTGTTGTTGTCTAATACGGGAAAGCCGAAGATATAGGTTACGCCGTCCTTCACTTTGTATGGCTCGTTGCCCAGTTCGGCGCTTCGGTCGGTAAGCAGCGAAATCCACTGCTGCTGGGTAAACATCTGTTCAAGCTCGGCAGCGCTGAATCCTGCTGCATAGAGACCGCCAACCACGGCTCCTATGCTGGTGCCCACAATAAAGTCGGGGCGCACGCCGGCTTCTTCCAGCACCTTCAGCACTCCGACCTCGGCTCCGCCCTTGGCGCCGCCGCCACCCAGCACAAGGCCAATCTTCTGGGCCCTTGCTGTGCTAAATGAAAAAAGGCAGAGCAAAAGGATTAATAGCCCACCAAGAAGCCCCCTGAAAAGCCCACCCAAGCCCTCCCAAAGGGAGGGATGTTGAGTTACTTTTTCTACAGGCATTTCTTTCATTGCTTTGTCTAACTCCCCTCCCCCCCTTTGGGAGGGCTTGGGTGGGCCATCTTTTAGTTTATTATCTCACCAGCACCTTCTGGCCCTTCACGATGTAGATGGCCGGACGGAGGCTGTTCACCTCGGCAGCGCGAACCTGTGAGGCAACCTTTGCACCCTGCATGTTGTAAACGTCAACAAGCTCGTCCTGAGTGGCAATGGCGTTGATGCTGGTGGCATCGCCGTAGCCGAGGTGGCGGGCTATGAGCATCTGTGAGGTGCCGGAGCTGAGGCGTATGTAGCAGCGTGTGGCGTAGAATCCGGAGGTGTGCTCCTGTCCAACAGCCACGAACTTCACTTCACTGTTGTCGCGTGCCAGCACTCCGTACAGGCCTTCGCCGTCGGTATGGGTGCGTGCAGCCTCCATGGTGACGACCTCACCATTCTGAGTGGTGTAGCTCAGGGCAGCCTGACGGTTGGCTATTGTGGCTTCGGCCACTATCCTTACATTGCCTGTCTCGCCTGTGTAATACAGCATGTAGGGGGTGTTGGCCTCCATGCCGCCTGCCTTGCAGTTGATGAAGTTGAGGGTGATGCCTTCAGTGGCATCCTCAACGCCTATGAGCCTCTCAAGGCGGCAATCGGTGCCGAAGATCTCGTTGAGCTGCTGCTCGCTCATGGCGAAGGGCAGGGCAATGGTGTTCCAACCGGTAAACATGTAGCGGTTCACTGTTACGTTGCAAACCTGGCCGTCATAGCGCTCAAGGTTGGTGCCGTTGTAGGTGCTGAGACTTAGCCTTGTCTGGGCCTGCAGTCCAAGTGCGAGGACTGTCATTGCTGCGATGGTAAAGAACTTCTTCATAATGCTATAAAGTTATTTGGTTAATAATATGTATTCACAATTCTGTTGCAAATTTAGTGCTTTCTGCTGAAATGTCCAAAGGAAAACGGAAAAAATTTCGCATTTTGTTTGGCCGTTACAATGAAAAGTTGTAATTTTGCAGCCAAGAAACAAGATAAAGCAACAAAATGACATATCTGAACTCATTTTTTTACGGCTATTATTATTACTTTGCACCGGAAATGTGAAGCTTGATGCCGTATTCAAAATCTGAAAGCAGAATAGTTGAAGAAAAGAAGACAGAGCCTCGCTTCACAACAAAGTGAAAGCGGGGCTTTTTATTGGAATTGAAAAAACAAAAATAGTAAAAGAACAAAAAGGAGTTGAATAATTAAAGCATTATGATACAACCTGCAGAAAGACTAAACAAAGTGAGTGAGTATTACTTCAGCCGCAAGCTGAAGGAAGTGGCACGGCTAAACGCTGAGGGCAAGGACATAATAAGCCTGGCAATAGGCAGCCCCGACATGCCACCATCGGACCAGACTGTAAAGAAGCTCTGCGAAGTGGCCCATGACCCTTCGGCCCACGGATACCAGCCCACCATGGGAACACCTGAACTGCGCCATGCCATGGCTGCCTTCTATAAGAGGTGGTACGGAGTGGAGCTTGACCCAGACAAGGAAGTGCTGCCGCTCATTGGCTCAAAGGAAGGCATACTTCACGTGACACTCGCATTTGTCAACCCCGGCGAATATGTGCTGGTGCCCAACCCGGGATATCCTACCTATACCTCGCTGACAAAATTGCTCGGAGTGGAACCCGTTACCTACGAGCTGGAAGAAGAAAACGGCTGGCAGCCAGACTTCAGTCAGTTAGAGCAAATCATGAAATATGCCTCAAAGCCCACCCGGCTACTGTGGGTGAACTATCCACACATGCCTACCGGTGCTCCCGCCTGCATGAAGACCTATGAGCAGCTGGTGGACTTTGCCCGCAGGCACAACCTCGTAGTAGTGAACGACAACCCCTACAGCTTCATTCTCAACGAGGACAGGCCGCTGTCTATACTCCAGGTGCCGGGTGCCAAGGACTGCTGCATAGAACTGAACAGCATGTCGAAGAGCCACAACATGCCCGGATGGCGCGTGGGCCTATGTGCTTCCAACCCAGAGTTCATAAGCTGGATCCTGAAGGTGCAGAGCAATATTGAGAGCGGCACCTTCAGAGGCATACAGCTTGCTGCTGCCGAGGCTTACAACAACAGCGACGAGTGGCATCACGAGGCTAACGTGGACACATACGCCAGGCGCCGTAAACTGGCCGAGGAGATAATGCGCACGCTGGGCTGCACCTTCGACAAGCAGCAGGTGGGAATGTTCCTCTGGGGTAAGATACCATCGGCCTACAAGAATGCGGAAGAGCTGACAGAACGCGTGCTGAACGAGGCCCGTGTCTTTATCACTCCCGGCTTCATCTTCGGCAGAAACGGACAGCGCTACATACGCATATCGCTCTGTGCCAAGGAAGAAAAAATAGAACAAGCACTGGAAAGAATCAGAAAAACTATATAATTATGGAATTAGAACTTCAACCCTTGAACCTGCCAAGTGACAACGAACGCCCCTTCGTTATAGCAGGCCCCTGCTCGGCTGAGACTGAGGAACAAGTGATGACAACCGCCCGCGAGCTGGCCATGAAAGGCTGCCACAACTTCCGCGCCGGAGTGTGGAAGCCCCGCACAAAGCCAGGCGGATTCGAAGGCAACGGCGAGAAAGCACTGCCTTGGATGAAGCGAGTGAAAGATGAGACAAAGATGCTCGTGTCTACAGAGGTGGCTACACCGGAACACGTGGAACTGGCACTTAAGTACGACATTGACATACTGTGGGTAGGAGCGCGCACATCGGCAAATCCATTTGCCATGCAGGCCCTGGCCGATTCTCTCAAGGGAGTAGACGTTCCGGTGTTCGTAAAGAATCCCGTAAACCCCGACCTTGAACTGTGGGTGGGAGCTTTGGAACGGCTGAACCAGGCCGGAGTGAAGCGCCTTGGAGCTATCCACAGAGGTTTCTCTTCATACGACAAAAAGATTTACCGCAACCTGCCCATGTGGCAGATTCCCATAGAGTTACGCCGACGCATCCCTGAGCTCCCCCTGATATGCGACCCAAGCCATATAGGAGGCCGCAGGGAACTCGTGGCCCCGCTTTGCCAGCAGGCAATGGACCTGGGTTTCGATGGTCTGATAGTGGAGAGCCACTGCGACCCGGACAAGGCATGGAGCGATGCCGCCCAGCAGGTCACTCCCGATGTGCTTGACTACATCCTCTCCCTGCTTGTCATACGCAGCGAGCATACTACAACGGAGGGCATTCACGAGCTGCGCAAGCAGATTGACGAGCTTGACAACCAACTGATGGACCTGCTTGCAAAGCGCATGCGGGTGTGCCGCGAGATTGGGCAGTACAAAAAGGAACACAACATGACAGTCCTGCAGGCATCTCGCTACGACGAGATTCTATCGAAGCGGGGTGCACAGGGAGCACTGTGCGGCATGGGGCCTGAGTTCGTGGCACATATCTTCGAGAACATACACGAGGAAAGCGTTCGACAGCAGATAGAAATAATAAACAAGTAAAGAATGAGAATATTAGTAATGGGGGCAGGCAAGATGGGGAGTTTCTTCATAGACCTGCTCAGCTTCGACCATGAGGTTGCCGTATACGAGAAAGATCCTCGGCGCATGCGCTTCACCTACAACTGCCAGAGGTTTACGCAGCTGGAAGAGGTGAAGGAATTCCAGCCAGAGCTGCTTATAAATGCCGTGACTGTGAAATACACCATCGCTGCCTTTCAGGAAATTCTTCCCTACCTGCCAAAGGACTGCATTATAAGCGACATAAGCAGCGTGAAGACGGGCCTCAGAGACTACTACGAGGGCACCGGCATGCGATATGCTTCAAGCCACCCAATGTTCGGACCCACCTTTGCCAACCTCAACCAGCTGTCAGAGGAGAATGCCATCATCATTAGCGAGGGAGACTACATGGGGCGCATATTCTTCAAGGACCTGTACCAGCGCTTAGGGCTGAATATATATGAGTACACCTTCGAGGAGCACGACAAGACGGTAGCCTACTCCCTGAGCATACCCTTCGTATCTACCTTCGTCTTTGCTGCCGTCATGAAGCATCAGGATGCACCTGGAACAACCTTCAAGCGCCACATGCGCATTGCCAAGGGAGTTCTAAACGAGGACGACTACCTGCTGCAGGAAATTCTGTTCAATCCCTATACCCACGACCAGGTGTCGCAAATTCGGACAGAACTGAAGGAGCTGCTGGAGATAATAGATCATAAAGATGCCGATGCCATGCAACTATACCTGAAGAAAATACGCGACAACGTGAGGCGCGACATAGAAGTTATTTAACTTGCACTACTTGCACCTGATACTCATTATCAAGCAGTTACAACAGCCAAAATAGTTGCACTACTTGCACCTATATCACGCGGAGCCTCCCCATTATTATGCGGAGGCTCCTCACGTATATGCGGGGGCCCTTCACAAATATGCGGAGGCCCCTCACGAGTCTGCGGAGGCCCCACAGTTTTATGTGAAGCCTCCGCAGATTAGTTCCAAACTTTGGTGCAAGTAGTGCAAGTAGTGCAGGTAGTTTTCAATTTACTGTATGCCGTCCTCGCGTAGCTTTTCCTGCCAGCGCCAGGCACTCTTCAGCACTTCCTCGGTCGGGGTGTCGGCCTTCCAGCCAAGCACCTTGTTGGCCTTGTCAACATTGCCCCACACCTGCTCGATGTCGCCCTCGCGGCGGTCGGCATACTCCCAGTTCACCTTTACGCCGGTGGCCTTCTCGAAGCCCTCTACGACTTCCAGCGTTGAGAGGCCGCGGCCCGTGCCGATGTTGAACACCTCAACGGCATCGGTCTCAGGCTTGTCAAGCACGCGCTCCATAGCTTTCACGTGGGCCTTTGCCAGGTCTACCACGTAGATGTAGTCGCGAATGCAGGTGTGGTCGGGAGTGTTATAGTCGTGGCCGAAAATCTTCAGCTGCTTGCGTATGCCCATGGCCGTCTGAGTGACGAAGGGGATGAGGTTCATGGGCACGCCGTTGGGCAGCTCGCCGATGAGTGCCGATGGATGGGCACCTATGGGGTTGAAGTAGCGCAGTATGACCGACTTTATCGGTGCTCCGCTGTGGATGTAGTCCTGGATTATTTCCTCGTTGATCTGCTTGGTGTTTCCGTATGGGCTCATGGCCTTCTGGATGGGGGCGTTCTCCGTGACGGGCAGGTTCTCCTGTGAAGGCTGTCCATAGACGGTGCACGAGCTGGAGAAGATGATGCCCTTCACGTCATACTTCGGCATAAGCTCCAGGAGGTTGATAAGCGAGGTGAGGTTGTTGCGATAGTAGAGCAGAGGCTTCTCCACGCTTTCACCCACGGCCTTCGAGGCGGCGAAGTGTATAATGCCCTCTATCTTCGGGTACTTCTTGAACACGCCCTCTAAGGCTTCCATGTCGCAGCAGTCCACCTTCTCGAAGGCCGGTCTGATGCCTGTTATCTTCTCAATGCCGTCAACGACATTGGCATTTGAGTTTGACAAATTGTCAATTATTACCACTTCGTAGCCTGCCTCTTGCAGTTCTACCGTGGTGTGGCTCCCTATAAAGCCGGTGCCACCCGTCACTAAGATAGTCTGTTTCATTGTCCTCTGAGAAATAGTTTGCTTGTTAGAGTGCAAAATTAGCATTTTTCTCGCACTCTGGCAAGAAATGCAGCGACTTTTTCTTGTACAACTCACGAAATATGCCAAAAAAGAAGCGTAGGTCACGTACCAGCCGAGTGCTGCCGTCGCCGCACTTTTTATATGCAGAAAAGCAGAAACTTCATTGAAAGTTTGGAGAAGAAAGGGAAAAAGCGTATCTTTGTGGCCAAATTGGAATAGATGATGCAGATGTTTAGGACACTATACGCGAGCCGTCAAAACTTGCAAAGAGAATAAAGTGAATAACCAATACCTTATTTAAATATGACATAACAACGGACACAATCGGGGAGAACAACCCAAAGGCAGCACAAGGTGCCGCGCTCCCAGCAGGGACTAAACAAAACACAATTTATTAACTTTTCGAGCAGCGAGTGCCATCGTGCTTGCATGTTTGGCCGAGTCGCGAGAAAAGTCAAACAACGTTTAACCCGCGAGTAAGGATTGTGCGCAGAAGTCCCAACCGATATACTTTTTAGGATTTGAGCTTTTGGCTCTTGTTCTCTCATTCCGAAACCGCCAAACTTCGTACATGAGAACAAGTAGACTGAAGGTTCATGCCCGATAGGGCGTGGACTATTAGTGCTTGTTTATGTACATGGCGCTTGGCGGTGCCAGGAATGAGAATAAGCATCGGATGGTTTCACGCCTTTTCTTATTCCCTAAAAACAAGAGAAAATGAAACGAACATTCTCCTTGAAGGCCCTATTGCTTGCACTATTGCTGATTGTGTCTTATTCTGTGCATGGAACAACCATACACGAATGGCTCAATTATGGAACTATCACGGTTTACGTCGATCAGGAGTCAACCGTTTATCATCCATTTCCTACTGGAGTCTACGTTAACCCATCAGGTGGCGGATGGTATCTTCGCCAAACGACAGGAAATTCTTGGGTTGACAGCCAAGAGACAGGTGGAGCCAAAATTGTGTCAAAGGACTATTCCAGTTGCACAATCAAAGGACTTTGGGATAACACTCATTTCAGCGACGGCCCTCTCACCAGCAAGCTGGAGCTATATTGTAAAGGAACCAAACAGTCTCAAAATGAAGAGTATGTATGTAGTTGGACTATCATAGTGAAAAGCAGGGGAACAGTGACTGTCTCTGCTTCACCATCGGGTGGAACTGTTTCTGAAGGAACAAAGGTTTATCTCACTCCCAGCATATCTGGTGCAGACATTTACTACTCTACAAACGGTAGTATTCCCAATAAAGATTACTCCCCCAAATACACATCTGAGGGAATAACCATCAATGAGACAACGACCCTAAAGGCTATTGCCTATAAGTCCGGATACGATAATGAGATTGGTACATTGAATTACATAGTGCCGGCACCAGTCACTGGCCTCACATTAAACTCCCACCTTCTTACGCTAAAGCCCAGTGCTACGTATCAGTTGAGGGCAACCATTAAGCCCAATAACGCCAATGACAAGAGTGTTACCTGGTCATCACTGGATACGAATATAGCGGATGTCAGCAGCAGCGGACTTGTTACAGCGAAGAAACTTGGCGCAACTAAAGTCATTTGCAAGTCAAATGACAACAGCAGTATACAAGACACCTGTATCGTATTATGTAGTAATCTGTCTTACGGCCAGTTCACTGCACCAACAGCGGAGGGGGTGGAACTTACTTATTATGTAGACAGCTCCACTGGTAATTGTGGGGTTTGGAATGGAAACAATACAGCAATTGCCAAGGATTATAATGGTAAGGTCACTATTCCAAATGAAGTATACGGACTCAAAGTTACACAGATTGGAAATTATGCATTTAGAGATTGTGCAGGGATTACTGGAGTTGTCATTCCTTCAAATGTCACAAGAATAGGCACTTGCGCCTTTTTAGGATGTACTTCTCTGACTAACATTACTGGTATGGATAATGTAGAAGGAATCGGGAATTATGCTTTCAGCTCGTCACTTTTTTCTTCACAAGGCATACCTTGGTATAATAGTCTACCTGACGGTCTGGTTTATATTGGCAAGGTTCTTTATTCTTACAAGGGTACTATGCCTAACAATACTGAGATTAGCGTTAAGGATGGTACGCTTAGCATCTGTTCGAATGCACTGTCAAGTTCAAACTTGGTGGCTGTCAGCATTCCCAAGACGGTAAGGGAATTAGGCGGGAATCCTTTTAGAGGAAGCAGCGGATTAAAGCGAATAGTCGTGGCATCAGGAAACGCCGTCTATGATTCACGTAATAGCTGCAATGCAATTATTGAAACAGCCACAAATAAGCTGGTTGCAGGGTGTACAGGTACGGTCATTCCTAGTACTGTAAAAATAATAAGTTCTTCCGCATTCAACGGAAGCGTACCTGAAGAACTTGTTATACCTAACGGAGTGGACAGCATTCCGAGCCAAGCCATTAGTGGTAAAGCACTAAAGCGGCTTATAGTTGGTACAGGACTGAGGAAGATAGGTGGACAAGCCTTTATAGGCACTTCTATCACTAGTATCTCAGTAGCCAGCGGCAACCCATATTTTGACTCGCGTAACAACTGCAACGCCATTATAGAAAAGAGCACTAACACGCTCGTGGTTGGCTGCCCAACAACGATTATTCCCAGCACAGTAAAAACTATAGGCAGCTTCTCTTTCGATGTGAACACGGATGGATTCAATGGAGTAAGAATTGTAATACCTGAGAGCGTTGAGACAATAGGGAGAGCCGCTTTCCAAAGCTGTAACATAGGCTCAGTAGTCATCGGCAGCAATGTTAGCGTAATAGAAGAAGATGCATTCTATGCGTGTGGCAATCTTGCTGCCATTTACGCCTTGTCAAGAAATCCGTCGGATATTGATGAAGAGGCGTTTGCATACCAACCAAACAATGACAAAATCTACAACTCTACTACGCTCATAGTTCCAGTTGGCACCATTGCAAACTATCGTAGTAAAACAGGTTGGAACAGATTCAGCAAGATTATAGAGGGTGATGTTAACACTATGGTTGAAGGCATGACCATCAACAAGGAACCTCTGGTCTTCAGGGTAACAAGCACAGAGAACAAGACTTGCGAATTGTATGGAACGACTGGAACGGTGACAGGAAGCCTGTCCATCCCAAGCCAGGTGGATGGATACACCGTTACAAATGTTGCAAGCTATGCCCTAAGAAATCAAGAAATCACCTCCCTGACTCTGCCTGCCACTGTTGTTTCCATGCAGCGCAATCCTTTCTATGGCTGTAACAACCTTGCTTCCATTACAGTAGATGCCGGAAACCCGATGTATGACTCACGCAACAACTGCAATGCTATCATTGAGAAAGCGACTAACAAACTTATTGCTGGATGCAAGAACACCGTGATACCAAATGGCATAAAGCATATAGGCATTCACGCTTTCTTCCGCACTAGCTCTCTTTCTGCTATAGGAATCCCCTCTACCGTAGAAATAATAGACTCCTTGGCATTTGCGTATACTGGAATATCTGAGATTAGCATTCCGTCATCAGTGAAGAAGATAGAGTATAGAGCCTTCAGGTGTTGTGATAATCTCAACGTCGTTACTTCAATGATTGAGCAACCATTTGCTATAAGTTATAACGTGTTTGAATGTGTTGATGCAGAGACTAATGAGGGTTACTTCTCCAAGGCGAAGTTGCGTGTTCCCTATGGAACGAGAGCACTCTATGCAGCGACAGACGGATGGAAGAATTTCCAAGAAATTGAAGAACAAGAACAGCAAGAACCCGAGCCAGACACGCCAACCGACATTTCCCAATACTCTAACATCGTCTACCTTGAGTCTGCTTCATCCTCACCAGAGAGCACCATCACCCTGCCCGTTAAAATGAAGAACGCACAGACGAACATCAGCGGATTCCAATTCGACTTGATGCTGCCCACGGGGGTAACGGTGGAAAAGGACGAGGACGGCTTCTACTTGATAGAGCTGAGCACCGACCGCACCACGGCACGCAAGCACACGGTGAGCGCCCAGCAGCAAACGGACGGCAGCATCCGTGTGGTGTGCTACTCGAACAACAACTCCACCTTCAGCGGCACCGACGGCAATGTGCTGACAATGACCCTGCTGGTGGCTGCCGATGCACCGACGGGCGAGACAAGCATCAAGCTGCGCGACGTGGTGATGACAACGCCCGCGCTCGACAGCTACAACGTGCCCTGGGTGGTGTCGAAGCTCACCATTGAGGACTACATCCCCGGCGACGTGAACGGCGACAAGCTGGTGAACGTAGTCGACGTGGCCGGTGTGGTGAACCTCATACTGAACAGCGGCAACACAGCACAGCTGAACCGCAAGGCTGCCGACATCAACGGCGATAACAACATCAACGTGGTAGACGTGGCAGGTGTGGTAAACATCATCCTGGGCGGCGGAGCCAATGCCCGAATGTCTGCACCGCGGACAGCGGCAGGACAGTCGCGCATCTATATAGAGGACTTCTCTTTGGAGCCAGGCGAGGAAAAAACTGTCTCGGTGAACCTGAGCAACCCCGGCGACAGCTTCACCGGCTGCCAGTTCGACCTATACCTGCCGGAAGGGTTGACCGTGGCAGAGGAGGACGGCTTCCCGCTGATAGAGATAGGTAGCCGCACCACGGCAAGGAAGCACACAGTTTCGGCCACAGCACAGGCCGACGGCTCGCTGCGCGTGGTATGCTATTCGAACAACAACTACACCTTCAGCGGCGAGGACGGCGAGATACTCACCATCACGTTCAAGGCGGCAGGCAATGCCCCGTCAGGCAAGAAAACGGTCTGGATGCGCAACATCACGCTGTCACGCCCCGATGTGACAGGGGTATCGCCCGATGACACCTCGGCTGAAGTCACTATCGCTGGCAACACCCCACAAAAGCTTGTACTCACGGCTTCGCCCAGCAGTGGAGTAGTGCCGAGGGGGACGGTAGTCACTATTTCTGCCAATGTAGAAGGTGCAACAATCATCTACTGGGTCAATGACGACCCCTTGACAAGCGCATTATCGCCACTGGTGCTGACCATAAACGAGAACACAGAAATTTCAGCTGGTGCAATAAAAGAAGGCTACGAAAACAGTGATGAACTCCGACTATATTACACTATAAGCGATAATAGCGGTATAAACGACATTACATCAGAAGGAAAGAGCAATTCTGTCTTCTCCCTCTCCGGCCAGCGGCTCACGGTTCCCCGCAGGGGCGTAAACATCGTAAGCGGACGAAAGGTCGTGGTGAGGTAGCAACCACACATCTTTATTATATGCAGCGGCGGCGGCACTCCATTGTTGCCGCCGCTGCCGTCTTTTACCGACAAGACTATATGCCCAGCAGGAGCGTCTTTCCAATGGCTTCGTTATAATCCGTCTTTACCCAGTCTTTCGCTGTACCAGTCCACGATGCAACAGCGTTTTTGGGGAAACCGCACATTTTGTGGTAAAAACATTTTGTGGTTTCAGGGAAAATGCCTAACTTTACCGCATGAACCAATAACTGACCTAAAACGCATACCATTATGAAAGTAGGAATTCCAAAGGAGATTAAGAACAACGAGAACAGAGTAGGCATGACGCCTTCGGGCGTGGCCGAGTTGGTGAAGAAAGGGCACACGGTGCTGGTGCAGCACACGGCCGGCGAGGGCAGCGGCTTTGCCGATGCCGACTACCAGCAGGCCGGTGCCCTGATAGTGCCTGCCATTGAGGATGTATACGGGCAGGCCGACATGATAGTAAAGGTGAAAGAGCCGATAGCCCCAGAATACGGTTTGGTGCGCAAGGACCAGGTGGTGTTCACCTATTTCCATTTCGCGTGCGAGGAGGAACTGACCCATGCCATGATGAAAAGCGGGGCCGTATGCATAGCCTACGAGACCGTGGAGCGCGATGACCGCTCGCTGCCGCTGCTCATACCTATGAGCGAGGTGGCAGGACGCATGGCCGCACAGAACGGTGCCTACTACCTGCAGAAGACCAAGGGCGGCAAAGGTAAACTCATGGCTGGAGTGCCCGGCGTGAAGCCCGCCAAGGTGCTGGTGCTGGGTGGCGGCACGGTGGGCGAGGCTGCTGCGCGCATCGCTGCCGGCATGGGGGCCGATGTCACCATTGCCGATGTGTCGCTGCCGCGCCTGAAGCAACTGGCTGCCGAGATGCCTGCCAACGTGCACACACTCTACTCCTCGGAGCACAACATCCGCCAGGAGCTGCCCACCACCGACGTGGTCATCGGCTCTGTGCTCATTCCCGGCGATGCCGCCCCCAAGCTGATTACGAGGGACATGCTGAAACTGATGGAGCGGGGCACCGTGCTCGTCGACGTAGCCATAGACCAGGGCGGATGCTTCGAGACCTCTCACCCCACGACCCACAGCGAACCCGTCTACGAGGTTGACGGCATAGTGCACTACGCCGTGGCCAACATTCCTGGGGCAGTGCCAAACACATCGACCATCGCGCTGACCAATGCCACGCTGCGCTACGCCATAGCACTGGCCGACAAGGGGTGGCAGCAGGCATGCCGCGACGACCACTCGCTGGCCCGCGGTGTGAACATGGCTGGCGGCAAGTGTACATACGAGGCAGTGGCCAAGGTTTGGGGCCTGGACTACAGCCCGCTTGCACTGTAACTGCGACAATTTGCGAAGAGAATCAAAAGCAGAAACTTTACGGAAAGTTTGGAGAAGAAAAGGAAAAAGCGTATCTTTGTGGCCAAATAGGAAGTCTTAATCATGAAACGGCCAGAATTAGTAGACAGAATAAAGAAAGAAATTAGGAAAATGGCTCCTCACGTGGAGACCATACTCTATGGGTCGGAGGCTCGTGGTGATGCACGTCAGGATTCTGACATAGACTTATTGATGCTGGTGGACACAGACAAACTTACATACGCAGAAAAGGATGCAATCCTTGCACTCTTCTACGAAATTGAGCTCGATACAGGCATCGTCATCAGTACCATGATTATGACCAGGAAAGAATGGGAGAACCGTCCTTTCCTCACTCCATTCCAAGACAACATTAACCGTGAAGGCATAAGACTGTGAATACCGTGAAGCATCATATTTCTGCAGGGACTCATACTGGAGTGAAGACCATGCTGGGACTGCACTTCGTCCCGAAAGGACTAATAGCGGACGTGCTTTTGCCAACCTCTTTGACAGTCGCCAGCGTGGAGATTATGACGAATTTGTCTATTCTACGCGAGAAGAGGTGGACGAACTTTTTGGAAAATGGAGACTTGCCGTCTCGCTTAACACAGCCACATATTTTGCAGAGGACGGACATGAAGAAGGAGAGAGCAGTCGGATTACAGGATTTGGCCTGAATCTTGGATACGAGTTTTAGCATTCAGTAATACTCTGTTACCTTAGACTTCAGATAAGCAATCTGCCTAAGATTTCTGAGTGTGAGCTACTTATACCAAGGGCCAAGATTTTGGTGAAGTAGCAGATAAACATCTGATTTTATAAGCAACGGCGGCAGAAGCTAATGAGTGCCGCCGTTGCTATTCATATAACCACAATAATGTTAATTCGTTCCTTCTGACTGAAGATTATAAGAAAAAACTTTATATTTGATTTCCGTACATTCCGGCCTTCTGCTCTTTGATGGCCTCGTCGTAGATATAGTCGTCATACTGCATCAGCTTGTCGATGGTGCCGCGGGGCGTGAGCTCTATGATGCGGTCGGCCACGGTCTGGATGAACTCATGATCGTGCGAGGCGAAGAGGATGTTGCCCTTGAACTGCACCAGATTGTTGTTGAAGGCCTGGATGGACTCCAGGTCAAGGAGGTTTGTAGGGGTGTCGAGGATGAGGCAGTTGGCGTTCTTCAGCTGCATACGGGCTATCATGCAGCGCATCTTCTCGCCACCGCTGAGCACGTTGACATGCTTCAGCACGTCCTCCTCCTTGAACAGCATGCGTCCGAGGAACGACTTCATCATCACCTCGTTGCCCGTGCCGTACTGCGACAGCCAGTCCACCAGGTTCAGCTCCGACTGGAAGAATTCGGTGTTGTCCAAAGGCAGGTAGGCGGTGGTGATGGTGACGCCCCACTTATAGGTGCCTGCATCAGCCTCGCGGTTGCCGTTGATGATTTCAAACAGTGCTGTCATGGCCTTCGGGTTGTGTGACAGGAAGACGGTCTTCTGTCCCTTTTCGATGGTGAACGACACGTTGTCGAAGAGCACCGTTCCGTCTGCGTCGACGGCCTTCAGACCTTCGACTTCCAGAATCTGCGTGCCAGGCTCGCGCTCCATTGAGAAGATGATGCCCGGGTATTTGCGTGTTGACGGGGTGATTTCCTCCACGTTCAGCTTCTCCAGCATCTTTTTACGCGACGTGGTCTGCTTCGACTTTGCCACATTGGCAGAGAAGCGGCGGATG
>JAFTAR010000124.1 GCA_017455495.1 Prevotella sp. | reverse complement strand
GCCGCTACACCTGCCGCGACTTCGGCCAGAACTACCTGATGACGCTGCAGCAGACCGACTCGCTCGGACGCCCCAGCTACCCCATCATCTTCACCAACGGCGACAACGACACCTTCCCCCTGTGGTACAACCAGGACACCGAGGGAGTGCGTACCGACGCCCGCGTCTGCAACCTCAGTTACCTGCAGACCGACTGGTACATAGACCAGATGGTGCGTCCCGCCTACGACTCGCCCTCGCTGCCTATCACATGGCCCAGAATACAGTACTGCAGCGGCACCAACGACATGGTGCGCGTAGACCCTAGGATTAAGACCCTGATACAGTACCTGCAGGCTAACTATCCGCGCGAGGCTGCCGAGATATTCGGCGAAGACCCGTTCGAGCTGAACCATGTGCTGGAGCTGTGGGTGCGCGGCAACCGTACTGCCGACGAGACCACACGTCTGGCCAATGCCCTGCAGGTGGGCATAAGCAGGATGCCTAATGCAGAGGAATACATGGATATTGATATGCACGCCATACCCACCGACACGCTGTTCCTCAACATTGATTCGGCAGCCGTGGCACGCAGCGGCATGCTGGTGCAGGGCGACAGCATACCCGAGCGCATGGCAATATCCCTGAGCGGCATAGGCGGCCTGGACAAGTCGAAGCTGATGATTCTTGAGATGCTGGCCCACGCCAACTGGGAGAGACCCATCTATGTGGCCATGACTGTAGGCTCGGAGAACTATATGGGTCTTGACCGCCACTTCATACAGGAGGGCCTGGCCTACCGAATCACTCCGTTCAACACCCGCGAGGAGGGCATGACCGACTTCGACGTGGAGAAGGTCTACGACAACGTGATGCATCGCTTCAAGTTTGGCGGCATAGACAAACCCGGCGTATACCTTGACGAGACGGTGATGCGCATGTGCCTCACCCACAGGCAGCTCATGGTGCAGTTGGCCGACCGCCTGATGCAGCAGGGCGACACCGCCCGCTGTGCTGAGGTGCTGGCGAAGATGGACCGGGAGATTCCGGCCTACAACGTGCCCTACGACATGGACAGCCGACTGATAAACTACCAGGGCCAGGGCATCATCTACAGCAACGGTTCGTCAATGAATGCTGCCACGATGTATATAGAACTGGGACAGGACAAAAAGGCACGCGAGATCCTGGACTACTTCTGGAACCGCGCCAAGCAGTTCACCAACTACTACATGTCGCTGGACCAGAGCCGCTTCCGCATGTCGAACAACGAGTGCCTGAAGCAGTTCAACCAGCTGCAGAAGGTGATGAACGCCTACTACTATTTAGACCAGGAAAGGGCATCGCAGATGGAAGACGAGCTGACGCATATCCTCAGCGCCTTCCAGATGAAGGGCGGAGACCTGAGGTCGGTCTACTGGAACTATATGTAACCCCATGTTCATAGAGCAACCGGCCATATACCTCCGCTGGCTCTATCCAAAGGCTCTCTGGAGAATGGACCGTCGCGAACACTCAGTATACCTGACGTTCGACGACGGCCCAATCCCTGAGTCTACTCCTTTTATTCTCGACACCCTGCGCCACTATGGTGTGAAGGCCACGTTCTTCATGGTGGGCGACAACGTGAGGAAATATCCGCAGCTGTTCCAGCAGATCAAGGACGCGGGGCACCAGGTGGGCAACCACACCCACAATCACATTGGCGGCTTCAGCCACACCGTGAAGGAATATATGTATAATGTGGAGAAGGCCAATGCCTACATCCGCAGCCCCTTCATGAGGCCGCCCCACGGATGGATGAGGCTGGCGCAGTATGCCTGGCTGAGCCGGAAGTTCAAGGTGGTGATGTGGGATGTGGTGACCCGCGACTACTCGAAGTGGATGACAGCCGACGACATAGTGAACAACGTGAAGCGCTACACCCGCAACGGCTCCATCATCACCTTCCATGACTCCCTGAAAGCCATAGACAAACTAAAGACCGCCCTGCCCCAGAGCATAGAATGGCTCTTGGAGCAGGGCTATGATTTCAAGGTGTTTGATCAATCGCAAGTAATTTCTGCCGAGCCGTAGCAGCGGTGGTGGTCGGTATCATATACCACACAGAACTGTCCGGGTGCTACGCCGTGAATAGGTTTATCGGAGTGAACCATGTAGCGGCCTGGCTCCATTAGTTCCAGCGTTGCGCCGTGCCACTCCGGCGTGTGGCGAATTTTTATGCTTACGTCTTTAGGAGGCAGAATGCCGTTGAGGCTGTGGAAATCGCGCACAGGGAAGTGCTGCCTGTAGGCCGTCTCCGGGTCGTAGCCGTGGCTGACGTAGATGATGTTCTGCTCCACGTCCTTCTTCACCACGAACCATGGTCCGCCGCCTAATCCGAGACCCTTGCGCTGGCCAATGGTGTGATACCAGTGGCCCCTGTGAGTGCCTATCTTCCGGCTCGTCTCAAGCTCAACTATGTCGCCCTGCTGCTCGCCGAGATAGCGGCGCAGATACTCGTTGTAGTCTATCTTGCCAAGGAAGCAGATGCCCTGCGAGTCCTTGCGGCGGGCACTCACCAAGTGTTCGCGCTCGGCTATGCGGCGCACCTCGTCCTTCATGTAGTGGCCTATGGGGAAGATGGCCTTAGCCAGCTGCCAGTCCTCTATCTGCGCCAGGAAGTCGGTCTGGTCCTTGACAGGGTCGGGAGCCGTGCAGAGCCATTTTATCTGACCGTTCAATCTGGCATTATCTTCTATTTCTGTCTGGGCGTAGTGGCCGGTGGCAATAAGGTCGTACTCGTGGCCGCGCTTCTCATGGAAGGCCCCGAACTTTATCAGGCGGTTGCACATCACGTCGGGGTTGGGCGTCAGGCCGGCACGCACCTTGTCCATGGTGTAGCGCGTAACCTTGTCCCAGTACTCGCGGTGGCAGTCAACAACTTCCAGCTTGCACCCGTAGCGGGCCGCAACGGCAGTAGACATCTCCATGTCCTCCTCCATGGAGCAGTCCCACTCATCCTTCTCGTCGGAGCCTATTTTTATATAGAAGCAGTCGGGATGGATACCCTGCATAACAAGTTCGTAGACAGCAACACTACTGTCTACGCCGCCGGATAGCAATACCGCAATACGCTTGGAACTAAGATCTTCCACAAATTTAGTTTTAAGTATTCGTGAAAAATTTATGGTAATTCGTGTGAAAAAAGGCGGAGAGACCGGGATTCGAACCCGGGAAACGCTTTTGACGTTTACACGCTTTCCAGGCGTGCCTCTTCAGCCACTCGAGCATCTCTCCTTAAAAATCGGCTGCAAAGGTAAAAAGAAAAACTGAAACCAAAGAACGTTTTACGAAATTTAACCCAATATGCTCTTTTTACTCAATGACACCCACTATGTCCTGCACGGAGGCGATGTTGTGCTGGTCGAGCCATTCGTTGATGCCTTCGCGCACCTTTATCGTGGTGGTGGGGTCAATGAAGTTTGCCGTGCCAATCTGAATGGCCGTTGCTCCGCACATCAGGAACTCTATGGCATCGCGTGCCGTCATGATGCCGCCCAAGCCTATGATGGGCAGGCCGATGGCCTTGCGCACCTGGAGCACCATTCTCAGTGCTACGGGCTTCACGCACGGGCCACTGAGGCCTCCGGTGCCTATTGACAGCACGCGGCGGCGGCGCTCTATGTCGACGGCAGTGCCCATAAGGGTGTTGATGAGCGACACGGCGTCGGCACCGGCAGCCTCCACGGCACGGGCTATCTCGGCAATGTCGGTTACGTTGGGCGAGAGTTTCACTATGAGAGTCTTGTGGTAGCGCTGCCTAACGGCCTTCACCACGCTCTCCGCCCCGGCGCATGTCACTCCGAAGGCCATGCCGCCGTCCTTCACGTTGGGGCACGAAATGTTGAGTTCTATGGCCGGCACGTGTTCAAGGGTGTCAACCCTGGCGGCACACTCGGCATAGTCCTCGGGCGAGGAGCCGCTCACGTTTACTATCCAGGCCGTGTCAATTGGTTCCAGCTGGGGGTAGATGTGCTCACAGAAGTAGTCTACGCCCTTGTTCTGCAGGCCCACACAGTTGAGCATGCCCATCGGCGTCTCTGCCATGCGGGGGTAGTCGTTGCCCTGGCGCGGCAGCAGGGTGGTGCCTTTCACAATGATGCCGCCAATGCCGTCGAGCGGTACCAGGTCCTGGTATTCCAGACCGTAGCCAAAGGTGCCCGAGGCTGTCATCACGGGGTTCTTAAGCTGGAGTGCGCCTATGTTTACGTTTAGTCTTGACATCTGTGTTATTTACGATTTACGATTTAAGGATTTTTGATTCATTCTGCCAGAGCAGGCAGTCAGTGTTGAAGACAGGCCCGTCCTTGCACACGCAGAGGTTGCCGCTGGTGGTTTTCTCCACGCAGCAGAGGCAGGCGCCGAGGCCGCAGGCCATGAGGTTTTCAAGCGAAGCCTCGCAGGGCGTTCCCGTCTGGCGGGCATAGCGTGCCACTGCCTTCATCATGGGCGTGGGACCGCAAGTCTGGATGAGGGTGAAGCGTTCCTGGGAGAGCAGGGAGTGGTTGGTGACAAAGCCCTTTTCACCCTGCGAGCCGTCTTCGGTGGTGACGCAGACGCGGCCGTATTTCTCGAACTCGCTCAGCATGAGCAGGTCGCGGCTGGTGCGTGCTCCAAGCAGGAAGGTGGGTGCTATGCCCTTCTCCTTCAGCGTTGCGCCAAGGTAGAGCAGCGGAGCCACGCCCACGCCTCCGCCTACCAGCAGCGGGGAGTAGCCGTCGGTGTTGCCGTTGGGCAGGGTGAACCCGTTGCCAAGAGGCAGCAGGCAGTTCAGGCGGTCGCCTTCCTTCAAAAGGGCCATCTGGCGGGTGCCGTCGCCTACCGTTGCCACTAAGAGCCACAGCTCGTTGTTAGCAGAGTCAACAAAGTTGATGCTGATGGGGCGGCGCAGGAATGTGGTGGGCGAGCCGTCAACCCGCACTTCAACGAACTGCCCTGGCACCATGGCTGGCAGGGGCTTGTCGTTGGTGAGGCGTAGCAGCACATAGCGCTCGTGGACGTGCTGGGCGCTCTTCACCGTTAGGTCTATAAGATGTTTTTTCATTGTCTCAGAAGAATAAGTCGTCAAAATCGTCGTAGCCGCCCTGCTGCTGTTGTGGCGTTCCGCCGTCAGGGTCAGCGGGAGTGTCGCCATCGTCGGGCTCAGGCTGCTCCTCTATAGTCTCGGGTATCTGCAGCAGTTCCTCGTCGCTGATGGGTAGCGGCATGAGGTAGTTTTCGTAAAACTCGTCGTAGTCCTGGTAGCTGTAGCGGGTGCCGATTAGGTTGAGGTTGTGCTCGCTGATAACTATCGAGCGGCAGTGCTGCATGAGGCTCTCCATCTCAGGGGCGGCAGAGAGCTGGCGGGCATACTGCAGGGCCTCGTCGAAGGAGAGGAAGCCTGTTATTCTCATGCGGCTGTAGCCCATCTGCATGCGTTCTATCTCCATGTCGAAGTTGCGCACCAGAAAGTTCGAGAAGTTGAAGCGTGCCATCTCGTAGAGCAGCTGATTCTCGCCGTTTGGTGTTGCGGGCGTAATGAGAGAGTCGGGCTGGTAGACCAGAAGAAACACGAATGGCGTGTTGCGGTCGGCAGAGAGAGTGTCGGTGGAAACAGAGTCTGTGGCGGCGGTGACGTCGCGCAGACTCCAGAGGGTGTTAAGGTCGAAGGTGCCTCCGTAGAGCTGGCGGCCCTGCTGCACGCCGTTGATAATCATGCCGGCCATCTCGGACACCTCGCTCTGCGGATATTGCTCCACTACGCGGCGCAACTGCTCGGTGCATCCGGCGGCATCGCCCTGGTTGAGCAGGCTGAGACCGCGGATGAACAGGAACTTAGGCCTGTTGGCTCCCAAGGGGAAACGGCTCTCAGAGAGGGCGGCGTTGGCGGCTATGACATCGTGGCGACCCTCTTTGAAGGCATCGTAGGTGGCGGCGTAGAGGGAGTCCTCAATGTGAACACCGAAGCGGGCATTCTCGGCGAAGTAGGGGTCGCTGAGCAGGATTGTCCAGTCGCTCTCAGGGTAGTAGGCCTTCATGCGAGCCAGGCAGCTGTCGGCAGCGGCGGTGTTGCCCTGACGGGAGTAGAGCAAGAACAGGTGGTAAAGGGCCTGGTCGTTGTTCTCGTAGGAAGGGTACTGTGATACAAGGCGGGTGAGCTGCCGCTCGGAGAGGGGCAGGTTGTCAAGCTTGTCCTTGAAGATGACGCCGGCGTGGTATAGGCCGTCCATGATGATGAGGTTGCTCTGTTCCACCTGCTCCTCGGTGAAGGGAATCTGCGCGAGGTAGTACTCCCTGTTGTGCGGGTCGTTGGCCAGGGTGTCGGTGGGGGCAGAGAGGCTGTCTGTGGGGGCGGCATCTCCGGCGGGAAAACCGCCGGACACACTGTCTGTGGGGAGGGCGGCGTCGGTGTCTGAGGCAAGGTCGGGTGGGGGAGCACCAACCACGGTGAGGTTTGAACGGCGCCAGTTGTCTGTGTTCTCGCGGCGGCCCCACTGCCTCTGGAATGTCTGCTTGCCCTGGTTTACGGCCATCTGGTTGTAGAAATACCACTGCCCGTTGCTCTGGGTGTTTTGGTTGGCCTGTGCCGTGGGCTGCTGGCCTGGGCGGGCGTTCTGTCCCTGCTGGCTCTGCTGTTGCTGGGCCTGGTTCACTGCGGCCTCGCGCTGGCGGTCGCGCTCTTCCTTCTCCTTTCGCAGCAGCTCGGCAATGACGCGGTCTATGGCTTCAAGGCGCTCCTGCTCAGGCATGCGGGCCAGGAGCTGCAGGGAGTCCTGCAAGTGTACGGCGTCGGTGAAAGGCACCAGTTCGTCGAGCACCTTGGAGCGGCGGTCCAGCTCGGCATAGCCGGGGCGGTCGGTGTCAAGCAGGCCTATAGCCTCGCCGTAGCACCGCTGTGCGTCGTTGTAGCGCTCCATCTGCCAGTAGATGTCGCCCAGGGTGAGCAGCAGCACGCCCTTCTCAGTGCCGTTGCGGGTGGATTTCTCGTTGCCCTTCTCGTAGGCCGAGATGGCTTTCATGGTGTCGCCCTGTGCCATGTAGATGTTTCCCATGGCGTAGTATACCTGGTCAAGAAAGTCCTTGTTGTTGTCGGAACGTGCCATGCGCCTCAGTCGTCCAATCATCTTGCGGGCGTTGCTGGCAGCCATTACCTCGGTCTGGGCTATGCGGGCGTTGAACTCCAGCTCGTAGGGCGGGTTCTGGGCCACCACCTTGCCGAAGGCGCGGTAGGCCTGCTGCCTCTGGCCAAGTGCGGCATAAGCCTGGCCCGCAATAAACCAGAGCCTGGCCTTCTGCGTGTGGTTGTGCTCACGTCGTATCACCTGGCGCAACAGGGGAAGAGCCTGCTCGTATTCAGAGTTGCGCAGGTAGTAGTTGGCAAGGGCAACGTTCCAGGTGTCTTGTGCGCGGAAGTGTATTGAGTCGCGCGACATGTTGCGTATTACGTCCTCGGCATCGTAGAGCCATCCCAGCTCGGTGTAGCTCTGTGCCAGCCAGGCTCGTGCGATACCGTATATTGCTGGCTGCGTCTGGTAGAGGCGGCTCATGTAGCTGAAGGTGGCGGCGGCCTCGTCAAAGGCTCCCTTCTGGAACTGTGCCTGCCCCAGCATGAGCCAGGCTTTCCACAGGAAGGGATTGTATTCCCTGCGGCCAAGCCACTCTATGTCGCGGGCTGTCTTACGGCGCTGCTTGTTCCATTCGGGGCGGGCTTTTATGGAGTGCTGCTTTATGGTCTTCTCCATCTTCTCCACGGCACGGGTGAAGTTGGCACTGCCCAGCTCGCGGCTCTGCCTGTTGGCCACAGGGTTTATAGGCAGCAAGGCGGTGTAGTCGTCCTTGTTGCCGTTTCTTTTCTCCTCCATGCCGTCAATGAACGCCTGATGACCGTTGAAATAGGTGTTGTAGCGGGCCGTGAAGGAATGCCAAAAGCGCGTCTGCCCCGTGTTCTTTTGCACAGAGCAGGCGGCCAGCACTATCAGCGTGGTCACTACGGAAAGCAGGCAGTACACCTTTCTCATTATATATTACAACAGCAAAAAGGTGTTTTTATTGTGTTTAGCTGTCATTAAATTATATTTGTCGTGGCTTTACATTGTTCTTTTTTGAAAAAAGCTGCTCTGAAGCTTGCTCCTTAGAAGGAAAAAGCTTACCTTTGCAGGGGTAAGAAAGCTTATGGATGTTATAGCACGATTTCACTCCCCGCTGACGTCGAAGTTTGGCGTGCCGCGCCAGAGCGGACTGGCTCCAGCCCTGGCTGGGCGTATAGTGTTTGAGCCGGAATATAGGAATGAGGATTCCGTCAGGGGGCTGGAGGACTTTGACTATGTTTGGCTCGTCTGGCAGTTCTCTGCCAATGCAGGCAAGTGGTCGTTCACCGTGCGCCCGCCGCGTCTTGGCGGCAATCGCAGGGTGGGAGTCTTTGCTTCCAGGTCGCCTTTCAGACCGAACGGCCTTGGCCTCTCGTGCGTGCGTATAAATAATATTGAGTATGGAGGGAGTGAAGGTCCGGTGATTCATGTCTTGGGTGCCGACCTTATGGACCAGACTCCAATCCTTGATGTCAAGCCCTATGTGGCCTATGCTGACTCTCACCCAGATGCCCGTAGCGGTTTCGTGGACAGCAAAGAGTGGGAGGAGCTGCAGGTTGTAATTCCCCAGCGGATTTGCGAGCAGCTTGGCAATGATGGCGCAGAAGCCCTGAGGCAGGTGCTGGCACAGGATCCTCGTCCGCAGTATCATGATGACGAGGAGCGCATATACGGAATGCCTTTTGCAGGCCGCGATGTCCATTTCAGGGTGAAGGGCGGAGTGGCTGAGGTGCTGGATGTTTAACATTTTTTGTCCTTGTGGTTTTTAAACTTGTTGTTGCCAGCTGCGTCATAAAGACAGTTGCAACACAAAAACGTTAATATACAAACCACAAAAACAGAAACGACATGAAAAAGATTGTAATGGCTATAGCAGCCCTTTTTATCGCAAGCGCCAGCATCATGGCCCAGAACAGTAATGACCAGCAAGGCCCCCAGCAGCCGCCTCAGATGGACCGCACACAGATGATTCAGCAGCACACTCAGCAGATGGTGACGGAATATGGCCTTAGCGCCGAGCAGGCACAGCAGCTGCTCCAGCTCAACACAGAATTTGCCGACCGCATTCCGATGTTCTTCAGACCCGGCCCGCGTGGAGGCCAGCGTCCGGACAGCCTGCAGAGGGCACCTCGCGGACAGCGCCCGCAGCAGGGAGCGCGTCGTGGCGGACAGCGTCAGGCACGTCCTGACAGCCTGGGCCGCAGAGGACCGAATGGTGGACGCCCGCAGATGGACCGTCAGCAGATGCAGCAGAACATGGAGGCCTACAACCAGCAGCTGCAAACCATAATGACTGCCGAGCAGTATGCACAGTTCCAGCAGAACCAGCAGCAGCGCATGCGCCAGCGCGGACAGAGAGGCGGCGGTCAGCGTGGACAGCGCAGGAACTGAAGTGAGCCTGTACTTTCTATTATTATCAAAACAATTTGTCCGGGGCCCCAAGTGTGGGACACCCGGATTTTTTTTGATACGCCAAACAAAAAGGACGGAAAAGTTTGGCAGTATGAGAAATAATAACTATTTTTGTGGCGAAAATAGAAAAACTCAACGACTATGGGAAGATATATCCGCTTTGACTGGGCAGCAAAACACATCCTTCGCGACAAGGCAGACTTCGTGGTGTTCGAGGGGCTTATCTCAGCTCTCGTTGGCGAGCAGATGACCATTATTGAGATGCTGGAGAGCGAGTCGAACAAGAATACACGCGACGATAAGTACAACCGTGTGGACATAAAGGCAAAGAACGCCAAGGGAGACATTATCCTGGTGGAGATACAGCAAACACGTGAGCTGGACTACTTGCAGCGCATGCTCTACGGCGTGGCAAAAACCATAACCGAGCACATGGGCACGGGAATGCCATACAATGAGGTTAAGAAGGTGTACAGCATAAATATTATCTACTTCGACATCGGTGAGGGCGAAGACTACCTCTACCGTGGACAAGTGGAACTGCGTGGTGTCCACAAAGGCGATATGCTGGAATTGACAACCCACGAGCTTGACGACTTGAATATCCGCTCGCCCAAGGATGTGTTCCCCGAGTATTTTATCATTCGCGTAAACTCCTTCAATAAGGAGAAACTGGAGAGCTATCAGGAGGAGTGGATGGACTACCTTAAGAACGAGCGCATAAACCCGGACACAACGGCTCCTGGCTTGCGCGAGGCGAAGCAACGGCTGGACATGCTTGCCATGACTGATCAGGAACGGCGCGAATACGAGTATTATATGGACACTCTGGTACGCGATACAGACGTGGAGCGCACAAAAATCCTGGAGGCTGAGATAGCAGGACGGAAGAAAGGTCTTGAAGAAGGCAGAGCAGAAGGCAGAGCAGAAGGCAGAGCAGAAGGCAGAGCAGAAGGCAGAGCAGAAGGCCGGGCAGAAGGCAGAGCAGAAGGCAGAGCAGAAGGCAGAGCAGAAGGCAGAGCAGAAGGCAGAGCAGAAGGCAGAGCAGAAGGCAGAGCAGAAGGCCGGGCAGAAGGAAAGGCAGAAGGCCGTGAAGAGAGAACTCTGGAAATTGCCCGGCGTATGAAATCCAAGGGTAGCACTGCCGAAGAAATTGCCTTTCTCACCGATCTCTCAATCTCTGAGATAGACGCGCTATAAACTAAATAATGGCGACCCACCCATAGGGCGAGTCGCCGTTATTATGATAAGTCCGTGGCTTGGAACGGATTATTTCTTCTTCAGCAGGTCGCGAATCTCGGTGAGCAGCTCTTCCTGCGTCGGGCCCTTCGGCTCCTCAGGAGCAGGCTCTTCCTTCTTCTTCAGCTTGTTGATGCCCTTTATCATTATAAAGATACAGAAGGCAACAATGATAAAGTCTACTACGTTCTGGATGAAGTTGCCATAGGCTATCTTGGCAGCATCATCACCCGACCCCAGGGTAACAGCCAGCGTGGTGAAGTCCACACCGCCAGTCAACTTGCCTACGATAGGCATCAGCACATCGTCGACCAGCGAGCTGACAATTTTGCCGAAAGCACCGCCGATGATTACACCGACAGCCATGTCCATTACGTTGCCTTTCATGGCAAACTCCTTGAATTCCTTAACAAATCCCATAGTTCTTAGCGTTTAATTAAGTTAATAAAATCAGATTCTAAGTGCAAAAGTAGACATTTTTTTTAAATTGCACACGTTTTTCCGGTGTTTTTTTCCTCTTTTATCACTTCTTTGCCGTTAGGCCAAAGTGCAATAGGCATTTTGCTATCTGCACCTTGCATTATGCTTGTCAGGGGCTTGACATAGGTTAAAAATGAGAACATGGCGGCGGTTTTTATTTTTTATTAAGAATGCTTCTGTGCACGTATACAATTATTTTTTTGTAATTTTGCAGCCGTAAACGAATAAACACATTTTAATATAACCCTTTTAAGTAAAAAGTAAAAGACAATGACAAAAGTAGCAATTAACGGCTTTGGCCGTATCGGTCGTCTCGCATTCCGTCAGATGTTTGAGGCAGAAGGTTATGAAGTAGTGGCTATCAACGACTTGACCAGCCCGAAGATGCTGGCTCACCTGCTGAAGTACGACACCGCCCAGGGTGGTTTCGCTGGCAGGTTCGGTGAGAACAAGCACACTGTAGAGGCTACTGACAACTCTATCATCGTTGACGGCAAGGAGAT
>JAFTAR010000123.1 GCA_017455495.1 Prevotella sp. | reverse complement strand
GAGCGACTCGGTGGCTAACATCTTCCCCTCGCTGGTGTTCTTCTGGTTCCTCATCTTCAGTGTGCCAACGGGCATGCTCATGAACAAGATAGGGCGCAGGAAGACCGTGTTCCTCTCACTGGTTGTCACCGCCGTGTCGCTGCTCATTCCGCTCTTTGGCGAGAGCTTCGGCACCATGCTCGTGGCCTTCTCGCTTCTGGGCATCGGCAATGCACTGATGCAGACCAGCATCAACCCGCTGGCCATGCTCATCATAGGCGACAAGAACCTGGCCTCCACACTCACCTTCGGACAGTTCATCAAGGCCATCGCCTCCTTCTCTGCCCCCTATCTGGCCATGTGGGGTGCTACGCAGGTAATACCCGACTTCGGTCTCAACTGGCGCGTGCTCTTCGCCATCTTCTTCGTGGTGAGCGCCCTGTGTGCCCTCTGGCTGTGGTTCACGCAGGTTGAGGAGAAGTCCATCGAAGGCAATCCCTCAACGGTGGCCGAGTGCTTCAAGCTGCTGGGCAAGCCCATCGTGCTGCTGTCATTCCTGGCCATCATGTGCCATGTGGGCATTGACGTAGGCACCAACACCACGGCACCCAAGCTGCTTATGGAGCGCGTAGGCATGACGCTCAACGAGGCAGCCTTCGCCACCTCGCTCTATTTCATCTTCCGTACCATAGGCGCCCTCACCGGCTCCTTCTTCCTCCGCGTGATGAAGACTCGCTGGTTCTTCATTGTCAGCGTGGTGCTGATGGCCGCCTCCATGGCGCTGATGTTCGGCTCGCAGTCGAAGGCCATGCTCTACACCGCCATCGCCCTCGTGGGCTACGGCAACTCGAACATCTTCTCAATGGCTTTCAGCGAGGCGCTGCTCTCCGTGCCCGACAAGCAGAACGAGGTGTCTGGCCTGATGATCATGGGACTCTTCGGCGGCACCATCTTCCCGCTCGTCATGGGCTTCATGAGCGATGCCATGGGACAGGCCGGGGCAGTGGCTGTGATGGCAGTTGGCGTCATCTACCTGTTCAGCTATATTCCAAGGGTGAAGCACTAAGACACATCCACCCAGCAGACCCTCCCCCAGCCCCTCCCTGGAGGGAGGGGAGTATATAGACTCTTCGCTTCAATTATCAATAATAAACAAACTGAGAGAATTATGCAACAGAACAATGTAACTACTCCCCTCCCTCACAGGGAGGGGTTGGGGGTGGGTCGGCTTGTCGTCGGCCTCGGAGAAGTCCTGTGGGATGTACTTCCCGAAGGTAAGAAGCTGGGCGGCGCCCCCGCCAACTTCGCCTATCATGCCGGCCAGTTCCTTGGCATGGACAACACCATCGCTGTGAGCGCACTGGGCGAGGACAAGCTGGCTGACGAAACCATAGCCTCGCTGCGCGAGCACGGCCTTAACGACCTGCTGCCCCGCGTGCCCTACCCCACCGGCACCGTCCAGGTGCAGCTCGACGAGCAGGGCATACCCACCTACGACATCAAGGAGAACGTGGCGTGGGACAATATCCCCTACGATGAGGACATCCGCCAGATAGCCCGCAACTGCCGCGCCGTATGCTTCGGTTCGCTGGCCCAGCGCAATGTGGTGAGCCGCGAAACCATACACCGCTTCCTTGACGACACACCTGCCGACTGCGTGAAGATATTCGACATCAACCTGCGCCAGCAGTTCTACACCAAGGAAGTAATCAAGGAGAGCCTACAGCGCTGCAACATTCTGAAGATCAACGACGAGGAGCTGGTGCTCATAGGCCGCATGTTCGGCTATCCCGGCCTTGACATTGAGAACAAATGCTGGCTCATCCTGGGCAAGTACAACCTTGACATGCTCGTGTTGACCTGCGGCACCAACGGTTCGTATGTGTTCACGCCCGGTCAGATGAGCTTCCAGGAAACCCCGAAGGTGCAGGTGGCCGACACCGTCGGTGCCGGCGACTCGTTCACGGGTTCCTTCTGCGCCGCCATACTCAGCGGCAAGCCCGTGACAGAGGCCCACAAGCTGGCCGTGGAGGTAAGCGCCTACGTCTGCACACAGAACGGTGCCATGCCCACGCTGCCTGAAAGGCTGCTGAAGGCTTAGCATACATAGCATATACGAAAATGTCGGCTTCGCTGGTTCTACCCCGCAAAGCCGACATTTTCTAATTTCTGATGAGGACTACTCTTCAGGTTCAGCAGCACGGAAGCTCTCCAGGTCCTCAACGCGGAAGGCCTTGATGTAGGCAGACTTGCCAATGATGTCCTCGGCAGCCATGCGAACGTAGACGTTGGCACTCTTCTCGAAGAGCTCGGGAGCCTTAGAGGCATCGCGCAGAATGAGCAGCGACATTACAATCTCGGCAGTCATGTCGTACAGGCGACGAGCCAGGAAGTCTTGGGCCTCCTGATTATCCAGAGCCTTCACATGGTTGAGTGCTTCTTCGTATACAGGAACGAACTCCTCAACGCAGACCTTGAGCCCCTTCAGACTGTCGCTCACCTCAAGACCAGCCAGCATTTCCTTGATATTGCTGAGCATCGTGCCATTGGTAATGTAACGGATGGCGGCCACTACCTGCAGCTGCGTCGGTCCCTCGTAAATGCTGAAGATGCGGGCATCGCGGTAGAGGCGCTGGCTCTTGTACTCCATGATGAAGCCCGAGCCGCCGTGGATTGAGATGGCATCGTATGCGTTCTGGTTGGCATACTCTGAGTTCATGCCCTTGGCCAGCGGTGTGAAGGCATCGGCCAGACGCTGATACTTCTTCATCTCCTGCTTCTCCTCGGGCGTCAGCTTACGATCGCGCTCAATGTCCTCAAGGCACTTGTAGATGTCAACGTAGCAAGCCGTCTGATAGAGCAGCGAGCGGCCGGCATCAAGCTTGGCCTTCATGCGGCTGTGCATGTCGTAGACACCAGGGAAGTTGATAATCTTCTGTCCGAACT
>JAFTAR010000011.1 GCA_017455495.1 Prevotella sp. | reverse complement strand
TCGTTAATCAAAAAATGGCACATCCTAAAAGAAGACAGTCAAAGACTCGTACCGCCAAGCGTCGTACTCACGACAAGGCAGTAGCCCCCACACTGGCACTATGCCCCAACTGCGGAGCCTACTACATCTACCACACCGTATGCCCCACCTGTGGCTACTACCGTGGTAAAGTGGCAATAAAGAAGGACGAAGAAGTAGCTGAGTAATGGGAAAGGTAAACGCGATTATCACTGGCATCGGAGGCTACGTGCCCGACTATGTCCTCACCAACGAGGAGCTGTCGCGCATGGTGGACACTAACGATGAGTGGATAATGACGCGTGTAGGAATCAAGGAGCGCCGAATCCTCACCGAGGAGGGTCTCGGCACTTCCTACATGGCGCGCAAGGCTGCCAAGGAGCTTATCAAGAAGACGGGCGTGAACCCCGACGAGATTGATGCCCTTATCGTGGCCACGTCTACTGCCGACTACCACTACCCCTCTACCGCCAGTATCGTTATCGGCAAGCTTGGCCTGAAGAACGCCTTCGCGTTCGACTTCTGGGCAGCCTGCTGCGGGTTCATATACTCGCTCGACGTGGCAACGTCGCTGATACAGAGCGGACGCTACAAGAAGATAATCCTTATTGGTGCCGACAAGATGTCGTCGGCCACTGACTACAAAGACCGCCAGACATGCCCGCTCTTCGGCGACGGCGCCGGCGCAGTGCTCCTGGAAGCTACTGAGGACACCAGCCTGGGCCTGCAGGACAGCTATCTGCGCACCGACGGTCAGGGACTGCCCTTCCTTCACATGAAGGCCGGAGGCAGCGTAAGCCCCGCAAGCCACTTTACCGTGGACCACCGCATGCACTTCACCTACCAGGAGGGCCGCACCGTGTTCCGCTATGCCGTGACCAACATGTCGGCAGACAGTGCACTCATTGCCGAGCGCAACGGCTTGACAAAGGACAGCATCCAGTGGGTGATTCCCCACCAGGCCAACATGCGCATCATCGAGGCCGTGGCCAAGAGGCTGGAACTGCCCATGGAGAAGGTTATGGTGAACATTGAGCGCTTCGGCAACACCTCGGCAGCCACAATACCTCTGGCACTGTGGGAGTACGAGCCAAAGCTGCGCAAGGGCGACAACATCATCATGACGGCCTTTGGAGCCGGCTTCGTTCACGGAGCCAACTTCTACCGCTGGGCCTACGACGGGAAATAAGCTTCGGCTATCTTTGCCAGAAGCGGTAAGTGATATCCTCAAAACTGCCATCATCAGCCAGGCGATACAGTCGCTGGTTGGTGGTGGCACTTTTTAATGGACCGAGATGGCGTATGTAGGGGCCTATCTTGATATAGTCGAAGTCAGCCTTGTTCACCTCAGAAGGCACCCGTATGCGCCCGCTGTACCACGCCACCTTGAACTGCGGATGCTCCTCGTGCATGTACTGCGCCAGCAGGTTGACACCCTTCGGGTCGCTGTCGCCGCCCATGAAGGCTATGCAGGTTATATTGCGGCCGTACTCGATGACAAAATCATCGAGCGCACTGGTGTCAAGGGGCATGCCGATGTCCTCCCACAGATACTTGCTGTGGCAGCCTGGACAGCGGCACGGGCAATTACTAATGTTTATCGCCAGAGTCACCTCGTCGGGAATCTCCTGAAATACAATGCCTGTGTTTACGTACTTAAGCATGGGTGCAAAGGAAGGGAAAGGAGGTTACAATATATGAAGTCCTTGCTTAGCAATTTCAACCAATTCACGTTGTATAGCCAGTATTAGAAAATCTTGCTCTATGCCGGGAGTGATGGCAGAGAGCGTCTTACCACCAACCAAATTCTCTCCATTGACAGTGATAAAAATACCCGCATGGGAAGGTATGCCTTCAGATTCACATTCTTTGACATCATACATCACTCCTTTCAATTGGATTCCCCGAATGGCATCCACCCCCATTTCCGCATAGCCATAAAGCTTTCGATTATGGCGTTGCGGTATGTTCTTTACATCGTCAAGCCATGAAGGGAAAGACATCCGCATGACGGAGATATATTCTTCTTTGATGGACGGCCTTAGACAAAATGCTTCCGGCTGTATTTCACCATTGACGATCATACGCGGAGAGAAAATAGCACGGGCAACATTTTCATTGCCAGCAATCATTCTGTTTTCCATGGTGTTAGAGCCGTTTCATAGTGTCAAGAACAGCCTTTGACGAGAATTTCAGATTGTTCTCTCCCTTTGCCTCACCGTCTTGTATTGAATAATATGAGAAACCGTTGACACCGATATTGATGCCAGATTTCCGCACTCTGTTCTGAAGCAGGAGCGTGCCATTGGCAGCGGGGTAGATGGTCCATCCTTGCAAGTCGGCATCGCTGCTCTTTTGCAACAGAGTCTTGAAATTCTTCACGACATTCCGGTTCAAGGGCAGGGCATCATTACCGTCCCACCCTCGTTCATACTCTTGAAAGTCAGACAGCCGCTCTAACATTTCTGTATAAACCTGGCTTCTTGGAATTGCTACACTATGCGACTTTACCAGTTTGCCTATGAAGTCTATTGTACGTTGCAAATAGTTTTCATTATCAGCAATGTAGCTCAGTTGCTGTAGTAGTTGGGCATTAAGTTCTATTGTTGTCATGACAGAGCTAATTATAGTTTGCTCCCCCCACCGTAGTAGGGGTTTCTCCAGCTGCAAAAGTACGAAAAATATAGAAACAGTCAAAGAAAAGTGCGGAAAAAATTGCAGGGCAAGGAAAAAAAAATTCCGGCCCTTCACCACGAGGTTGAAGCTGTAGCTTTCAACTTGAGATAGTACCCGCGGGTGCCCTGTGCGGCTCCCTGCGGCCATCCCAGCGCCTTCATGGCATCAGAGAGCTGCCGCAGGTTGGGAATGTCGGCCTTTCGCAGGTGTTCGGCCAGCACTTTCTGCACCTTCTGCACCTGCCATAGGTTCTCGCGGCGGCGCTCGGTGGTAGGCTCGAAGAGCGAGGGCAGCACCGTCTCTATGGGCGAAGCCTGCTGGAATGGCATGTTGTGGCGCTGTATCTCGGCCTCGTCGTCGGCAGTGAACCAGTAGCACTGGCCCTCCTGCAACTCGTGCATGGCCTGGGCGTAGACCTGGCCGTAGTCTACCGGCGTGTCGGTGTCTATCATGCCCTCCACGTTGATGCAGAGGTAGCGGCGGGTGCCGTCGCCCGATGGCAGCGGCGTGGGGTCGTTGGTGGTGGCGATGAAGGAACAGAGTCGCGGCAGCAGGCGGTACTCGTCGGAGCGCGGACGGCGCACCTGCACATCCTTCTCCGTCAGCAGGCGCTTTATCTTGGCCTGCTCGCGCGGTGTCTTCGCGTTGTACTCGTCAATGCATACAAGCCACATCCTTGCCAGCACACGCTCCACCTGCTCGGCCGAGTCCATCTTTATGTCGTCCATGAAATACTCCCTCAGCTCCGGCGGCAGAAGGGAGCGGCAGAAGGTGGTCTTCCGCAGCCCCTGTCCGCCAATGAGCATGGGCACCATGGAATTGCCGTGAGAGACCTGAAAGCCGGAGCCACTCACCTGCAAGCTGGAACCTGACACCGCCTGGGCCACCACGGCGAGCATCCAGCGGTGGAAGAACTCCGGCCAGCGGCTGTAGCTTGTTGGTACGCGGGCGGCCAGGTCGGTGATGTGGTCGTGGCCGTCCCACTGCGGCAGGTCGGCGAGCCAGGTATGGACGGGGTTGTATGCCGGTACTGCCGAGCGCTCTATGCAGAGGCGCATGGCGTAGCTCCAGCTGCCGCCTCCGGCCTCAAGCTGCTCCACGGTCATCTGGTTCAGGTCGCGGTCGGTGAGGGGGCGCCAGGCGGGGGAGACGGTTCCGGCGGCAAAACCGCCGGACGCAGTGGCAGCGGAGGCGGTTCCGGCGGCAAAACCGCCGGACGCAGTGGCGGGGGGGACGTGGTCGGCGGTTTGCCCGCCGACGGTGGCGGCGGCGGCCTTCTGGCGGAACTCGGTGGCCCGCTTCAGCTCGTTGTAGCGCAGGTCGTAGTGCTTATGCAGAAACTCCTTGTTGAAGCGAATCACGGCGCTGCGGTCGGTACCCAAGCCTGCGCGGGGCTTTTCCTTCGCTACGGCTTTCGCAGCCTGTTCCTGCTCCTTTTTAGCCTGTTCCTGGTTAGCCTTTTCCTTCGCCTGCTCGGCCTTGACGGAGAGAAGCTCGTCATGGAGGGTGGAATTCCTGCTTTTCAGGACGGAAAGCTCGTTGTGGATGGTGGAACACTGGCTTTTCAGGACGGAAAACTCGTTGTGGATGGTGGAACACTGGCTTTTCAGGGCTGAAAACTCGTCTTTGAGGGCGGTGATGACGGCTGTCAGCTCGGTAGCCTCGCTGCTGTTAAGGGATGAATGGAGGGCACGGCGTGCCCAGTCTGAAAGGTTTGATATAAGTTTCATAGTGCTGCTGTTTTTTTGACCGCAAAGGTATGCAGCAGCGGCGGCTGACTTGATGCCGTTAACACGAATTTAACACTCTCCGCCGGCTTTTAACACTCGTGCTACTCGTGCTACCGGCAGCACCAACATACTCATAACCCAGCCCCGCATGGTCATAACCCAGCCCCGCATGGTCATAACCCAGCCCCGCACGGGAATAAGGCAGCCCCCCATGAAAGAGTAGAAGTGCTACCGGCAAGCTGTTGACTATTAATGGAATAGTGCGGCCGGTAGCACCAGTAGCAGGATATAGACATGCTGATGCTATAGCAGTGCGTGCACTGCGCTGAAAAAGAGCTTCATTTTCATAGCAAGAGTACCCATTATGGCAGCTCACTGCCGTTTTTTTGTTAATAATTACAAAAAGATTGCGCGTGCGCGAGTATCTTTGGTAGGAAATGACTAATTTTGGAGGCTGAAACACTACGATAACACAACTAATTAACTAATAAAACAAAACTTTATGAAAAAATTTTTTACCTTAATGGCCCTTTGCTGTGCCGCTATTGGCATGCAGGCTCAGGGCAAGTATGCCCTACAGGCCGGAACGGGAGCCATTCCCGCCGGTACTAAAGTGACGTCAGTTCAAAACATCACGCTGACATTTGGCGTTGCCGGTGAGGCAGATTTCAAGAATCCAGAAGCTGACAGTAGCGTGGAGGGCTATACTGCTTACACAAAAGGTAATGGTAATAATGGGTCGGCTGACGGCGGCACGCTGTACATCTTGGAACCCACCATCAATGGTAAGGTCACCGTGGCTGTCTCCCTCAGTGCCAACAAGAATTTCTACGTATTAGAGAACGGGACGGCACTTGAAGGTTTTAATGGCATCAAGGCTGACAGTCAGTACAATGGTACATATACCTTTGATGTGAAGGCTGGCAGTACGTACAAGGTGTACTGTGCAGTAAAGCTGGGCTTCTACGGCTTTGAGTTCGCCAAGAACGAGACGCCCGACAATCCCGACAATCCCGTGGTGCCTACCAATAGCGAGATTTACAACGCCATCGTTGACGGCAAGCTGGCTCCCGAGTTCGCTGCAGTGGCTGGTGAGAACGGCGGCGTGGCCAACAATTCTGCCGACGGCATGAGCATCATTACCATCACAGCCGGCAAGGCTACCGTGACCGCCGTGGGCGGCACTACACCTGCCAACGACGCGACCATCGGCGGCGGCGCACAGCAGATTGTGCCTGGAGCTGCTATAGAGGGATTGGAGAATACCTACGAAGTTGCTTCTGTAGGTGCATGGAACGATATTAACTGGGGGCTGAAGAACCAGGGCGACATTGACTTCTGGTACATCACAGGTACTGGCAACCCATACGTTCAGATGCGATGCGTGCAGAACTCCAAGGATGGTTCACTCGTGGAGGGAAGCTATAAGGCCGACTATGTGTTCTACGAACCCGACGGCTCAGTAGGCATGCCTATCACCGGCCTCTACTACAAGTTCACCGCCTCGGCACAGGGTGCCTTCAAGGTGGCTGTCTGGGCCAACAAGGGCGACCGCAAGACCTTCGTTGTAAATGCCAACACCATGCAGGCCGAGCGCCTTTATGCATCAGGCTACATCAATGGCGTGAACGACGAGGCAGGCAAGAAGAAACTGCTCACAGTGGAGCAGGTGGACAGCGTACACCATCTCTATATCTGGGGCGACTATGAGAAAAAACTGGCAGCCGGAAAGGGCGAAGACCAGACTCAGGAAGAGTTTGATGCCCAGATAGAGCAGCTGAAGGCTCAGTGCGAGGCCAACGAGATTGAGCGCCAGTACGTCATTGGCAACGGCAACCAGAACTTCTGGGGCTGGCTTACCTTCGACGTAGAGCCGGGCGAGGAGTACTGGGTGTTCCAGCACAGCAGCCAGATTGGCTTCGGCGGCTTTGAGTTCCACGAGGGCATCACTGCCGAGGAGCTTATCAACGGCATTGAGGCTGCATACGTCTACACCACCAACTTCTCAACCTACGAGGATGAGGAGAGTGGCGAGCGCGTAACATGGAAGGGCGAGAAAGCCGTGGGCAGCGGCGTGTTTACTTCTACCGACGTGGAAGGTGAACCCTTCGGCGACTTCTTCCACAACGACGGTTCTCAAAAGCGCACCAGCTACTGCCTGCTGCCCGAGGACGTTCTGGCACACTCTGCCAAGACCCAGGCACTGTCCATCGGTGTATGGGTGCGCGCTCAGGCTCAGACCACCTCAGCCGACTATATGTGGGCACCGCTCTTCACAGCCTACGCTGCCGAACCAGTAAACGGTACAAACACATGGCCCATGCTGGCTTGCCAGTATCGCGGTGTGCTGCAGGTGAACTGCGCCGGTTATACCGACTACGTTGATGAACAGAACGTGGCTGGCGCAAACAAACTCTATCATGGCGATACCGACTGGCTGGCCGACCATAAGTGGCACTACTACACAGCCGTGTTCCAGGGTGAAAACGCAAAGGTATTCATCGACGGTAAGCTGGCAAACGAATGGAACAACGCCCTCGTGGCAGAACGCACGCAGATGGGTCTGTTCAGCAACGGAGCCGACCTGAAGTATGTGTGCCTCGGCGGCAACCAAGCCTGGGACTGGAACGACAACGACGCCCCCTTCGACTTTGCCCGCCTGCTCATCAAGAACAGCAGCATGACCGAAGGACAAATCATTGCACAGATGACTGCCGACTTCCCCGGCTACGAGGAATACTGGGCCAGCACGCCTGAGGCTATCCAGAGCGTAGAGATGCAGCCCGCTGCAGCTACGCCTGCCTTCAACCTCTCCGGCCAGCAAGTCAATGGCGACTACAGGGGCATCATCGTTCGCGACGGCAAGAAGTATTTCAACCGTTAATCCTACGTAGCAATACTCAAAGAGGTTGGCGCAAAAGGCCGACCTCTTTTTGAGTTTTTCATGAACAAGCTAAACAACAAACCTATTATTTATATAATATGAACTATAACAAACTACTAACGAGCCGCCTCGGCGCCGTGGCCCTCACGGTGGCGGGCGCATGGCTCGTCGCTGCCTGTGCCGATACCTATGATGGCGACGAGACCTTCAGCGGCGGTGTCCAGAACGCTCAGCTCTCCTCGCCGAGCGAAGGCGACATTATCATCACACCTAACACCGACGGCGACCAGATGACTATTGCCTGGCCGGTAGTCTACGGAGCTGGTGGCTACGAAGTGGCTCTCTATGACCTGAGCGACACCACCAAGCCTTTGCTCTCAGACACCATTGACGGATGCTCGGTAACTGCCAAGCGCGAGGAAGACGTAAACTACCGACTCGTCATTCGTACCTTGGGAAATCAGAAACTGAACAATACGGCCGCCACCGAGGCTACAGTGAAACTGTTCAACAGCTTCGAGGCCTCTTACGCCGCTATACCTGAGGGTGACATCTATGAATGGTTCCAACAGAATCCTATACCTGATGATTCAGTGGGTGTGAACCTGAATTTCGACCTCACTCCCGGCGGCAACTATACCCTGAGCGGCTTGGTTGACTTTGGCAAGTTCACCGTTACGTTGCGCACCAGCGACAAGAACAACCGCGCTACCATAGCTTACGGCGAAAACGGAGGCCTGGCAACCAGCAGCGGCTTTAAGGCCAAGCACCTCATTCTGGACTGTGCCGCCACTACTCAGCCCGTGTTGGCACTGAGCGAGACACCCAATCCGGAAATCCTTGACCCCGATCACAACAATCACCATCAGATTGTAGACCCCATCAGTTTCCAGAACTGCCAGATTAACGATGTTGCCCACAACTTCATGTTCGACAACAAAAAGAAATACTGCGTGAAGACCTTCTCCATCAACAACTGCGTGGTGAAATTCGTGCCCGACGACAAGATGAGCACTCAGGCATACTTCCAGGTTTACGACGGTGGCGGCTTTATCAACGACTTCACTGCCAACAACTGCACCTTCTGGGCAGCCAACGACAACAAGGTGAGCTACTTCATTCGCTACAACAACTCCGGACGCTGCGACCGTGCCGGCTACAGTTCGAACAGCATCACCCTGCGCAACTGCACCTTCTACAACATTGCCAAGGCCGGCCAGATGGCCAACCATAGCGGCTTTGACGGAAGGAACACGTCATATTATACCATCACGAACAACATCTTCGTTGACTGCGGCAGTGGCCAGGTAGCACGCCGATTGGTAGGCCGTGCCAGCTCACCTCTGCCCAACGTCTACTCCTGGGGCTACAACACCTACTGGTTTGACGGTGCCCCCGAGACGGAAGGCTTCTCTACTAACACTTACGATGTGTCGACGAACGCCCTGCAGTCAGACCCTGCCTTTGTGGACGCCGCCAATGGCAACTTCACACCAACGGGTACCGACCAAGTGGAGCGCAAGACTGGCGATTCTCGCTGGTGGGAATAGAAGAGCGAAACGAATAGTGAGAAGTGAATAGTAAAAAAGCAACAACATTATGAAGCAACAGATAAGCAGACGACTCCTGATAAGTTTATCATTTATCATTTGTCATTTATCATTTAGCATAGCGCAGAATGCACCCATACGCGGCCAGGTGCTCGACGAGCATGGCGACCCCATCATTGGTGCCACCATACGTGTGGCCGGACAGACCACTGGCGGCGCCGTGACCGACCTGGACGGCAACTACCAGTTGCAGGTGCCGGCCAACACCCGCGTAACCGTTACATATATAGGCTATTTGCCCCAGACTGTGCAGGTGGGCACTACCGTCCGCATGATGGAAGACCGCCAGAGCCTTGAAGAGGTAGTAGTGGTGGGCTACGGCACACAGAAGATGAAAAACGTGACGGGTGCCGTGGAGACCATCACCCCTAAGGATATTGAAGACCTCAGCGTAGGCTCGCTGGGCGATGCCCTCGTGGGCATGTTCAACGGCGTGAGTGTTACTCGTGGCGCCGGACAGAACCGTCCTGGACAGAGCCCCTCGCTCACCATCCGTCAGAGCGACATCGCTACCAGCGTGACACCCAACAGCACACGCGGCGGCGAGCCAGACCCTTCACCGCTGTATGTCATTGATGGATTCATCTCTACTGAGGGCCAGTTCAACAACCTTGACATCAGCGAGGTGGAGAGCATCACCGTGCTGAAGGACGCATCGGCTGCCGTCTACGGTGCCCGTGCTGCCTACGGCGTGGTACTGGTGAAGACGAAGCAGGGCACAAATGCCGCCCCAAAGATTTCCTATTCAGGACAGTTCGGATGGACCGACGCCCTCTACACTCCAAAGATGATGAGTGCACAGGACTACATGCGTACATATAATACTATGCGCGCGGCAAACACTTCGACGCAGGATAATATTGAAATGCGTACACAGCTGTTCCAGCTTGACGAAATCAACGCCGTTCGCGACGTTAACTACAACCTGCTGGACCAGGAGTGGAGTGCAGCCCTTACACACCGCCACAACCTGAACATCAACGGCGGTAACGACAAGGCCACCTACTTCGCTGGCGTGAGCTACTACAATCAGGACGGTAACATTGGCCGCTTAGACTATGACCGCTGGAACTTCCGTGCAGGCATAAACGCCAACATTGGTGAATGGGTGAAAAGCTCCTTGCAGGTAAGTGGCGACTGGGGCGAGCGCAACAACAGCGTCAGCCCGTCAGGTGGCGGCACCGACTTCGACTACCGCTGGCTTATGACCCACCTGCCCTTTGTTCCCGACTATGCCGACGGCTATCCCATCGTGTACAGCGGCATGGAGAACACTATCCCCACCAGTGCCACACGACTGTACAATTTCCCTGCCGTGCAGAACAGCTCTGACAACGTGCTAAACCGTTCAAACAATCTGAGCATCAACGGCAGCATTGAGCTGAACCTTGGCTTCATCAAGCCACTGCAGGGCCTGTCGGCAAAGGTGAGCTACAGCAAGAATGTGGGCAACTCGCAAACCAACACCGTGAGCACCATCCTTGACCTGTACCGCCTGACACAGCGCGGGGGCAGCGGCAGCCACCTTTATACCGGCAACGGCGTGGTCTACGACGAGAATACCACCGGTGTGCTCCGCTTGGTGAGCAACGGCGGCATGCTGCGCCGCACCATGGCCCGCTCGGACAGCTACCAGTACAACTTCACCTTGCAGTATGCACGCACCTTCCAGCAGAAGCACGATGTGAGCGCACTCTTCTCAATAGAGAAGACCGAAGCCTGGAGCGAGGACCTGCTTGGCAATGTCACCGACCTGATAGCCTATCAGGACGGACAGTCGTCATCGTCAATGGGCGACCAGACTACAAGTTTCGGACGCTCAGAGAGCGGTATGCTCTCATACGTTGGACGCTTCAACTATGCATACGCAAGCAAGTACCTCTTTGAGTTCCTCTTCCGTGCCGATGCCAGCACCAAGTTTGCACCAAAGAACTACTGGGGCAAGTTCCCGTCAATATCAGCAGGATGGGTAATCAGCGAAGAAGAATGGTTCCAGAACTCGGTAAAGTGGATTGACTTCCTCAAACTGCGTGCATCGTGGGGCCTTATGGGCCGCGACAACATTCGCGCATGGCTCTGGACACAGCTCTACAACCGCGATGCTGCCAAGGGTGCTATCTTTGGCTCAAACGGTATCAACAGCAATGTGGGCTATGCACTTGTAATTCCCAAGGCCGGCACCAACAGTGATGTGCACTGGGACAAAACCTACAAGACCAACTTTGGTGTTGACGCACGCTTCCTGCAGAGCCGTCTGTCGGTAGACTTCAACTTCTATTACGACCGCGGACGCGAGCTCTTCGCCACACGTACCGGTACGGCAGACTTCCCTACCACCGTGGGAACTCAGGCTACGCCCGAGAACTATGGTGAGATAGACTACTGGGGCTGGGAGCTTAACCTGGGCTGGCGCGACAAGATAGGCCAGGACATAAACTACTGGGTGAAGCTCTCTACGGGCTATAGTGACAACAAAATCCTTGCTACCAATTTCCAGGCCATACCAGAGTATGACGACCAGGTATACGGCGAGCGCGCCGACCGCGGCCTCTGGGGCTTCAAGTGCTTGGGCATGTTCCGCAGCTATCAGGAAATTGAGGAGTACTTTGCCAAGTACAACATTTCCGAGTATATGGGTATGACCAAGAGCGAGGTACGCCCCGGCATGCTTATCTATGAGGATATCCAGGGCGACAACAATGGCGACGGCACATACGCCCCTGCCGACGGCAAGGTGACAGCCGGCAACGACTACATACGCCTCAGCGAGCGCACCAGCAACCCCTACGGATTCACTGTTAACCTGGGCGGCTCGTGGAAGAACCTCTCCCTGCAGGCTCAGTTCGCTGCCAGCTGGGGTTCGAAGGCCCTCATTGGCACCGACTACCGCCAGGCTGCCGGCGACTATGAGTATGAGAACATGCCCACATCCTTCCGCAACATGTTCAACTACTCCGACATCTATGACGCACAGGGCAATGTCACCGTGCCGCGCAATGTTGATGCCTCTATGCCCAACATGCGCTACTCCAACGTGAACCAGGCCGCCTCAAGCTTCTGGCTCGTGGACAACAAGCAGGTCACGCTGCGCAACGTCACACTGGCCTACCAGTTGCCAAAGTCCATTATCAAGCCCATCGGCATTCAGGGAGTCAAGCTGAACCTCACGGTGCAGAACGCCATAAACTTCTTCAACCCCTATCCTGACAAGTCGTGGGCAAGCTACGGCGGTACATACACCCGCTATCCCAGCCTGCGCAAAATCACAATGGGTGTGAACGTTTCTTTCTAAGCGGGCTTTGCTCTTAGTACAACAACATTAAATAAAAAAGAAGAATATGATTACCACGATATTTAAAGGAACCAAGAGGCAGATAAGTCTGTTGTTTGTTCTTTGTTCTCTATTATTTAGCGTAGCATGTAGCGACGAGTTCCTGGAAGAGAAGAAGAACTACGGCAATTTCGACAATACTACTGTCTTTAGCGACTACAATGGCGCCAACGAGCGCATTGCGAGCCTCTACTACTGGCTGCTGCCCGTATCTACCGGCGGCGACGGCAACGGCACAAACGCACCCAACGACTGGACCAGCATAGGCAATGCCGACCGATGGGCAAAGTCAACTGAGGAATACGGAGGTTTCTCCATCTTCGTCAACCCTGAGGAGGAAATCACCTATAACGCCTCTGTGGCCAACTTCGACTATTTCTATGTGGCCAACGACACCTACTCTCCTTGGGGACACATTCGCAACTGCAATGATGTCATTGAGGGTGTTACGGCTTCAGCGCTAAGCCAGGAAGAGAAGGACGAACTGCTGGGTCAGGCTTACTTCTTCCGCGCATACGTCTATGCCCACTTGGTACGCATCTATGGCGGTGTACCCATCGTTGACTATGTACAGGACCCCGTCCTTGGAAAGGACGGCGACGGTTCAAGACTCATCATCCAGCGTCAGACCACCAAGGACTGCTTGGACTTCATCTGTGCCGACCTTGACCGCGCTGCCTCCATGCTTCCCGCCCGCTGGCCCAACGAGGCCGTTGACTTTGGCCGTGTCACCAGCGGACTGGCCCAGGCCCTGAAAGGCTACATGCTCCTCTATTATGCAAGCCCCGTGTTCAACCGCAGTGACGACCAGAGCCGCTGGACTGAGGCCTACGAGGCCAACAAGAAAGCTTTGGAGATGCTGCAGAGCGGAGGCTTCGGACTGGCATACGCCAGCAACGGCGGCGAGAACAACGCAGCCAACTGGGCACGCATCTGGACTGATTATACAGGCAGCGACGGCAGCGTGAACGAGGCTGTATTCATTACTCTCCACAACACCAAGGACAACGTAAGCGGACAGCCCGACTACGGCAAGTACAATCGCTGGGAGCATACCATAAGGCCACACAACACTAATGGCGGCGGAGGTCTTACACCTACGGCAGAGATGGTGGACCTCTTCCCCATGGCTGACGGTCTGAAGCCCGGAGAGAGTGCCATTCCCTACGACAAGAATAAGTTCTGGCTCAACCGCGATCCACGCTTCTATCGCACCTTTGCCTTCCCCGGCACACAGTGGCAGTTCTCGCAGGGCGGCGTAGACCTCACCGATGCTGCTCTTAACGGCATCATTTATCCCGGCCTGCTCAGCGGTGCCAAATATGAGCTGTGGAGCTATATGTACAATGATGTGGAGGAAGACCTGGAGAAGGTCACTACGAGCAGTGGCTACTGGCCCGACCTCGTTGCCGGCTCGGCCGACAAGGTGGGCAGCCACAGCGTCTACGTGCGCAAGCGCTCTGACGACCTTCATCTGCACAACGTACCTTTCTATGAATTCATTAACAGCTCAAGTAATCCTAAGGGCTTCATGAAGAACGCTGCACCGCTCATCAGCGTGCGCTTTGCCGAGGTGCTCCTTAACTTTGCCGAGGCTGCCGCCGGTGCCGGCCATTACGATGAGGCCATGCAGGCCTTGCAGCAGATTCGTGCCCGCGTGGGCTACACTGCCGATAATGGCTATGGCTTGCCTGACGGCATAAGCGGCGACCGGGCCAAGCTTCTCTCTGCAATTCTCTATGAAAGGCAGATTGAGCTGGCCTTCGAGGGTAAGCGCTATGAGGACATGCATAGATGGATGCTCTTCGACGGCGGACAAGGACAGGGCAGTATTAAGCCCTCCTGGGCTCTTACTGGTTTCGGTGGCAACACCTGCACTTACCTTGGCGTTGCTCCGTTGAACGGAACCAAGCGCCACAACATCGTGCTTTACTGCTATGATGTGTCCAACGGTTCGAAGGATCCTACCACGGGTAGCCGTCCCAATGCACTTACTCTTGACGAGGACTTCACCTACAGCGCTGGCAAGTATGCTAATGACGCCGTAGAAGAGATGGCCGGTTTCTATGATGACTATCTGCTTCGCAAGGACGTTAATGCTGACGGCAACGACGCTGCCCTGACCATTAACTATAGGCCGACATACTACTTCCTCGGCCTGCGCCAGAACGCCATGCAGACTAATCCCACGCTCCATCAGACTGTTGGGTGGCATGACTTGGGACGCAATGCCGACGGCCTCTTCGACCCCCTCAGCGACACGCTGCCTGAATAAACGGAATAGTTTTAGTGTATAGTTTTTAGTGTAGAGTTTGCTACCGCTCTTCTTGTCGCGGTAGCAAACTCTATAAATTTTAAGATTTTTTTATTGCTTTATGTTGGCAGTATAGACGAAAAGTTGTACCTTTGCACTCGAATCGGCTTTACTGAAACGGAAAACTTTTAGCTTTGCGAAAAGTAAAAAGTTATCCAAAACGCACAACCTATTGAACTACAAAAGCAAACAGAACTTAGTAACTATCACTATAATGGAAATCAAGAATTTTACCATCACTAAACGCGACGGCTCGAAAGACCGCTTCTCGCTTGACAAGATTATGAACGCCATCGTCAAGGCGTTCGAGAGTGTTGACGAACCTACCGACCTGGGAACTATCTCCAAGATTCTCAGCCACTTGGATATGCACGACGACATCAAGGTGGAGGATATCCAGAACCAGGTAGAGGAGGCCTTGATGCGCGAGGGCTTCTACAAGGTGGCAAAGTCGTTCATACTCTACCGCCAGGAGCACAGCGAGGACCGCGAGACTCTGGAGAAGATGATGTTTCTCTCAGAATACATGGAGGCTGCCAACGCGGCAACCAGTTCGAAGTACGACGCCAACGCCAACGTGGAACACAAAAACATAGCCACACTGGTGGGCGAGCTGCCAAAGTCAAACTTCATACGCCTGAACCGCCGCCTGCTAACCGAGCGCATAAAGAAGATGTACGGAAAGCAGCTGGCCGACGAGTACATTGACAAGCTGACACACCACTTTATATATAAGAACGACGAGACATCGCTGGCCAACTACTGCGCCTCTATCACCATGTACCCCTGGCTCATAGGCGGCACAAAGAGCATCGGCGGCAACAGCACGGCGCCCACGAACCTGAAGTCGTTCTCGGGCGGATTCGTCAACATGGTGTTCATGGTAAGCTCCATGCTGGCAGGTGCATGCGCCACGCCGGAGTTCCTTATGTACATGAACTACTTCATTGGCAAGGAGTTTGGACTGGACTACTGGAAGCGGGCCGACGTGGTGGTGGACCTCTCGCTGAAGCGCCGCACGCTGGACAAGGTCATCACCGACTACTTCGAGCAGATTGTCTACTCGCTGAACCAGCCAACCGGTGCTCGCAACTACCAGGCCGTGTTCTGGAACGTGACCTACTACGACCGCTACTACTTTGAGAGCATCTTCGGCGAGTTCTACTTCCCCGACGGTTCCAAGCCCGACTGGGACGGCCTCTCATGGCTGCAGAAGCGCTTCATGAAGTGGTTTAACAAGGAGCGCACAAAGACGCTGC
>JAFTAR010000122.1 GCA_017455495.1 Prevotella sp. | reverse complement strand
GCGGGTCGCGGAAGATGTTGATGTTCGGCGTCCAGAACGACAGACCCTGATACTTGCCCACGGGCTTGCCGCGGCGGCGCTGGTCGGTATTCTTGGCGCGGGCCTCGTCGCTGACAGCGGTGTATATCCGCTCCACCAACTCTTCGTCGAATGAGCAGGCCATGCCTATGCACGAGGGGAACACGGTGCTTACACCGTTGCGGCCTACGCCGTGCAGGGCCTCGCTCCACCAGTCGAACTGGGGTATGCCAAGTCTGGGAATGGCAGGCGAGCCGTTCATCATCAGGCTTACTTTCTCTTCCAGCGTGAGCCGGCCAAGCAAGTCCTCAACCCTCTGGTCAATGGGCAGGGTGGCATCTTGGTAGGGCAACATCTGGGCTTTAATGCTCACTGTTGTTGCCAAGGCTGCTAACAGAATTATTTTCTTCATGTTGCTTAAGATTGTTGTTGTATTAGTTTATTAGTTTTAGTTCTGCCTCTACGAATCGCGGTGTGTGGCCTTTCTTGCTTTTAGCCACCTCTTCCGGCGTTCCCTCGCTAAGTATCTGGCCGCCTCCGCGTCCGCCCTCAGGCCCCATGTCAATGATGTGGTCGGCCTGCATTATGACATCCATGTTGTGCTCTATGACGATGACGGTATTTCCCTTGTCCACCAGTTTGTGGAGCACCTCCATGAGTATGCGGATGTCCTCGAAATGCAGTCCGGTGGTTGGCTCGTCAAGAATGTAGAGCGTGCGGCCCGTGTCGCGCTTTGACAGTTCTGTGGCCAGCTTCACGCGCTGGCTTTCACCGCCGGATAGGGTGGTGGAGGGCTGCCCCAGCTTGATATAGCCTAAGCCCACGTCCTGTATGGTCTTTATCTTGCGCAGTATGTCGGGAACATTTTCGAAGAACTCCACGGCCTGGTTGATGGTCATGTCGAGCACATCGGCAATAGACTTGCCCTTATAGCGCACCTCAAGGGTCTCGCGGTTATAGCGCTTGCCGTGGCACTCCTCGCAGGGCACCTGAATGTCGGGCAGGAAGTTCATCTCAATGGTCTTGTAGCCATTGCCGCCACAGGTTTCGCAGCGCCCGCCCTTGACGTTGAACGAGAAGCGCCCCGGCTTGTAGCCGCGAATCTTTGCCTCCGGCAGACCCACGAAGAGTGAGCGTATGTCCGAGAAGACTCCTGTGTATGTGGCAGGATTTGAGCGCGGTGTGCGCCCTATGGGACTCTGGTCAACGCTCACCACCTTGTCAATATGCTCCATTCCATCAATACTGTCGTAAGGCATGGGGTCCTTCAGCGAGCGGTAGAAGTGCTGGGAAAGTATGGGCAGCAGCGTCTCGTTGATTAGTGTTGACTTTCCGCTGCCGCTCACTCCTGTCACCACCGTGAGGGTGCCGAGCGGGAAGCGGGCGTCAATATGCTTCAGGTTGTTGCCTGAGGCACCATGAATCACTATGCTCTTGCCATTGCCCTGCCTGCGGGCCGCCATGGCGGAGCTGCAGCGCAGAGTGCCATTGAGATACTGAGCCGTAAGTGTATTGGATTTCAGTAGATTTGCTGGTGTTCCTTGAAACACCACTTCACCGCCTTTTCTGCCGGCACGGGGGCCAATGTCAATGAGGTAGTCGGCAGAAAGCATCATGTCGCGGTCGTGCTCTACCACGATGACGGTGTTGCCCAGGTCGCGCAGCTCTTTCAGCGAGTTTATCAGCCTCTCGTTGTCGCGCTGGTGCAGGCCTATTGACGGCTCGTCAAGGATATAGAGCACGTTGACCAGCTGTGAACCGATTTGGGTGGCTAAGCGTATGCGCTGGCTCTCTCCTCCTGACAGCGATGCCGACTGGCGGTTCAGCGACAGGTAGTCAAGGCCCACGCCGAGCAGGAAATCAAGGCGGGTGCGTATCTCCTTCAGTATCTCTGTAGCTATCTGCTGCTGCTGGTGGTCCAGGTGGCTGTCCTTGATGCTGCCGTCGGGCTGGCGACCTTCCAGGGTGTCAAGCCATTGGCGCAGTTCTCCCAGGTCCATGTCGGCAAGCTCTGCTATGTTCTTGTCCCAGATGCGGTAGCTAAGGGCCTCGCGGTTCAGCCTGTGGCCCTTGCACTCAGGACATTTCACCTCGGCCATGAACTGGTCGGCCCACTTCTGGCCTGTTGCCGTATCGTCGTGCTCCATCACGTCGCGCAAATACTTGGCAATGCCTTCGAAGTCGACGAAGTAGTCGCTGCTGGTGTGCACCACATCCTTGTCAATGCGCACCCTTTCCAGCGAGCCGTACATAATCTCGGTCATTACCTCCGGCGGGAGGTCGCGTATAGGTGTCTTGACAGTGCAGTCGTGCTTCTTCAGTATGGCATCTATCTGCCAGAAAATCATCTGGTTCTTGTATTTCCCTAAAGGAATTATTCCTCCATCATAGATGCTCAGCTTGTCGTTGGGAATAACCTTCGCCATGTCAATCTGGCTTATTACTCCGAGGCCCTTACAGTGGGGACAAGCACCCTGCGGCGAATTGAACGAGAAGTTGTTCGGGGCCGGGTCGCTGTAGCTGATGCCGCTTGTGGGGCACATCAGTCGGCGCGAGAAGTGCTTCACGGAACCCGTGTCCTTGTCAAGAATCATGATGAGGCCGTCGCCCTGCTTCATGGCCAGCGAGACAGACTTCTTCAGGCGGTCGGAAACAGCAAGGTCCCCGGTTACCTGCAGTTTGTCAATCACCACCTCAATGTCGTGGTTCTTGTAGCGGTCCACCTTCATGCCCCGTGCTATCTCGGTAAGCTCTCCGTCAACCCTCATGGTGAGGTAGCCCTTGCGGCGCATCTGCTCGAACAGCTCACGGTAATGTCCTTTCCTGCTGCGTACTAACGGCGCGAGGATAAAGATTCTCTTTCCGTTGTAGTCGTGCTGAATCATGTCAAGCACTTTCTCCTCGGTATACTTCACCATCGGCTCGCCTGTCATGTAGCTGTAGGCTTTGCCGGCACGGGCGAACAGCAGTCGCAGGTAGTCGTAGACCTCGGTGGTGGTGCCAACGGTAGAGCGTGGGTTCTTGTTGGTAGTTTTCTGCTCAATACTTATTACTGGCGAGAGGCCGGTAATCTTGTCAACGTCGGGCCGCTCCAGCCCGCCAAGGAAGTTGCGGGCGTAGGCCGAGAACGTCTCGATATAACGTCGCTGGCCCTCGGCAAAAATAGTGTCGAAGGCCAGGCTTGACTTTCCGCTGCCGCTCAGGCCTGTGATAACAGTCAGAGAGCGTCGGGGTATGGTGACGTCAATATCCTTCAGGTTGTGCACACGGGCTCCGAGAACCTCTATGTTTCCGTGGCTGATGGACGACGTGTCGGTAGTCTGTATGTTGTTAGTTGTTTCCACTGTTGCTGGTTCCTTCAGTATAGCCTCTTATCAGGTTCACATCCTTGCGTATATGGTATTCCCGTCCGTCGGCACCCTTGGCCTTCACCTGAACAAAATATACCCCCTCGCTCACATCGTGGCCGTTGAACGTGCCGTCCCAGTAGCCTGCCGGGTCGCGCCATTCGTAAATTTTCTGGCCCCAGCGGTTGATGATGATTGCGTGGAACTCCACAATGCTGCGGTAGTGGTCGGGGCTTTCGGGGTCGTTTACGCCGTAGGCACCGTAGCGGTCGTTAATGCCGTCACCGTTAGGCGAGAAGGCGTTGGGGAACTTTAGCCTGCTCTCAGATATGCTGATGTTTATTACTACCGAGTCAAGCTCGGCACCGTCCTGCTCCAGGCGGGTTTTCAGAATCACCTTGTATGTGCCCGACTCGTTGAAAGTGTACTGCGTGTCCTCTTCGTACCTTACGAAAAGCTCGCTCTCTTCGCCGTTGTTGGAAGCGAGCCGGAAGTGCCATTCGTATGATGGCATGTAGCCGTCCATGTCAGAAGGGTTGGCCCGGAAGGTGACGTCGAGCGGCGCCTGGGCATCCAGTATGGCGGTGGTGTCTTGCTCCAGACCGTCGTCGTCAATATAGTAGGCACGTGGGTCCACCTTCTGTGAAAAGGCCGAAAAGGAGCATAAAAAGGCCGCGAAAAGCAGAAATAACGATTTCTTTTTCATTTTCTTTCCATTTGACGTGCAAAGATACAAACATTTTTTGTACTTTTGTAGGCGAAAACAGAAAAAAGTGCAGACTATGAAGCGAATATTAAGATATTTTTGGGTATCGGCATTGTTTTTTGCCGTTGCCGTCAACGTGGGAGCACAGTCCGTGAGAACCCACAAAGTGAAGAAGAACGAGACCATCTACGGCATAGCCCATGCCAATGGTATCACCGAGGCCGAGCTGCGCAGTGCCAACCCCGGCATGGAGCGCCCCGACTACGTGCTCAAGAAGGGTACGGTGATTAACATTCCCAGTCCGCAGACAGGCAGTGCCGGTGCTGCTGCCATGCCCTCGGCTCCCATGCAGGCCGACGACGTTAGGCAGCGCGCCATACGCCTGGGCGTCATGCTTCCGCTGAACGACCAGAACGGCGACGGGCGCCGCATGATAGAATACTACCGCGGCCTGCTTATGGCCTGTGACAGCATGAGGCGCGAGGGAGTATCGGTTGACGTTTATGCCTGGGACACACCGCAGGGCAGCGACATCAGCGCAACGCTGCAGAAGCCAGAGGCAGCCCGCTGCGACATCATTGTAGGTCCGCTGTACAGCAGCCAGATGGAACAGCTGTCGGCCTTCTGCCAGCAGCACTCCATCATGCTCGCCATACCTTTCTCTATTAATGCGCCCCAGGTGGCCACCAACAGCCACATCTTCCAGGTGTACCAGGAGCCGCAGGAGCTGATGCAGACCACGGCCCGCCGCTTCGTGGAGTGGTTCCAGACGGCCAATCCCATCATCGTTGACTGCGGCGACCCCAACAGCACCAAGGGCCCCTTCACCTCAGCCTTGCGCCAGCAGTTTGACAGCCGGGGCACTCGCTACGTCCTCACCAGCCTGTCCACCGCCGACGGAGCCTTCGCCAGCGCCTTCAGCATGCAGAAGCAGAACGTGGTGGTGCTCAACTCGGCAAGGGTGGACGACCTGAGGATAGCCTTCGTAAAGCTGAAGAACCTGCAGAGCAACAATCCCGGCCTTAGGATAACCATCTTTGGCTATCCGGAATGGATGGAGCTGGCAGAGACAGAGCTGGCAAACTTCCACAGGTTCGACATGTACCTGCCTGCCCCTTATTTCACCAATCTGTCCTCTCCGGCTTATATCCAGATGGCCAGCAGGTATCGCACTTACTTCAGCCAGGCCATGCAGAACAACATGCCGCGCTTCGCCTTGACGGGCTTCGACCAGGGGCTGTTCTTCATGAAGGGCCTCCACACCTTTGGCGCAACATTCGACGGCGCTGCCGGAAGGCTTGACATGCAGCCCGTGCAGACACCACTGAAGTTTGAACGCATGGGAGCCGGTGGATACCAGAACCGTGCCTTCATGTTTATTCACTACAAGACAGACAACCAGATTGAGACGCTCAACTATTAAGCTGATAGTGATTCTCATCACTTATCACTTCTCACTCATCACTTCCCTTGCCCAGGTGGGCGAGCACCGCAGCGAGCTGGCAGTAGGCTTCAGCGGCGGCTACCTGCTGAGCAACATAGGCTTTGTGCCAACGGTGCCGCAAGGCATGCATACCGGCCTTACGGGCGGTTTCACCGTGCGCTACACCTCAGAGAAATACTTCAACAGCATCTGTGCCTTGGTTGCCGAGCTGAACATTGCCCAGACGGGCTGGAAGGAAAGCATTCTCACTCCCGACGACGAACCGGTGATAAACGCTGCCACGGGTCTGCCCGAGCAGTATCAGCGCGACATGACCTACCTTCAGGTTCCCTTCCTGGCCCGCTTAGGGTGGGGGCGCGAGCGCAAGGGCATGCAGTTCTTCTTCCAGGTGGGGCCGCAGATTGGCACCTTCCTCAGCGAGAAGACAAAGATGAACTTCGACTGGGACCAGCGCACTCCCGTCTACAGCGACGGCACGGGGCGTACCTCGGGCATTGTGGCACAGGACACTATGGCTGTAGAGCACAAGATAGACTACGGCATAGCAGGCGGCATAGGCCTGGAATACTCCCACCCCCGCCTTGGCCACTTCCTTCTTGAGGGCCGCTACTACTATGGTCTGGGCGACATCTACGGCAACTCCAAGCGCGACTACTTCGGTCGTTCAAACTTCTCGAACATCGTGGTCAAGCTTACCTACCTCTTTGATATAGCAAGAACCAGGAATAGTAACATTAAATAAACTGAATTTATGTTTGAAGGACAACCAAAAGGACTCTTCGCGTTGGCTCTGGCCAACACAGGCGAGCGCTTCGGCTACTACACCATGCTCGCCGTCTTCGCACTCTTTCTGCGTGCCAACTACGGCTTGTCGGCTGGCATGGCCGGCACCATCTACAGCTCGTTTCTGATGCTCGTCTATTTCTTCCCCCTCATCGGTGGAGCGCTGGCCGACAAGTTCGGCTTTGGCAAGATGGTCACCACGGGCATCATCATCATGTTTGCAGGCTATCTGCTGCTGTCCGTGCCCCTTGGCGGCGACACCACAGCCCTGGTGGTCATGCTGGCTGCCCTGCTGCTCATTGGCTTCGGCACCGGCCTGTTCAAGGGCAACCTGCAGGTGATGGTGGGCGACCTCTACAACGACCCGAAGTATGCCGGCAAGCGCGATTCGGGCTTCTCCATCTTCTACATGGCCATCAACATCGGTGCACTCTTCGCCCCCACAGCAGCCATAAAAATCAAGGAGTGGGCCGAGACGTCGCTGGGCTACAGCAGCAACGACGCCTACCATTTTTCCTTCGCCGTGGCCTGTGCATCGCTGGTTCTCTCCATAGCCATCTACTATCTGTTCCGCTCCACATTCCGTCATACCGAGGGTGGAAAGGGCAAGGACGCCAAGGCAGCTGCCGCTGTGCAGACGGAGGAATTGAGCAAGGCCGACACCAAGCAGCGCATCGTGGCGCTGTGCCTTGTATTCGCTGTGGTCATCTTCTTCTGGATGGCATTCCACCAGAACGGACTGTCGCTCACCTATTTTGCCGACGAGTTCACTGCCCAGTCGGCTGAGGGCCTGCAGGCCATGTGTTTTGATGTGTGGAACCTTGTGGCCGTCATCTTCATCGTCTATGCCCTCTTCTCGCTGTTCCAGTCGAAGACGGGCAAGGGAAAGGCCATTTCGGCCGTGGTGATAGCCGTGGCGGTGGCGTTCCTCTGCCTGCAGTTCGATGCCGACGGGTCGATCACGGTCAGCGCCCCCATCTTCCAGCAGTTCAACCCCTTCTATGTCGTTGCCTTGACACCCGTGTCGATGGCCATCTTCGGTTCGCTGGCAGCCAAGGGCAAGGAACCCTCGGCTCCGCGCAAGATAGCCTACGGCATGATTGTGGCCGCCGCTGCCTATGCCTTGATGATGTTCTTCTCGTTTGGCTTGCCCATGCCGCAGACTGTGCCTGGAGCCGATGGTGAGCCTGTGGCAGTGCATGTGGCCGACGTGACCCCCAACCTGCTCATTGGCACTTATCTCATTCTCACCTTCGGCGAGCTGCTGCTCTCGCCCATGGGCATCTCGTTCGTGTCGAAGGTGGCACCTCCCAAGTACAAGGGCATGATGATGGGCGGATGGTTTGTGGCCACCGCCATTGGCAACCAGCTCGTCGTCGTGGGCGGCCTGCTCTGGGGCGCCGTGCCCCTGTGGGTGTGCTGGAGCGTGTTCATGGTGATATGCCTTGTGGCAGCCCTGTTCATGTTTGCTATGATGAAGCGCCTTGAGAAGGTGTGCTAAGCGGGCTTCGCCCTGAACAATAGCAGAAAAATGATAAATGATAAACGCCATGCGGACTCTTTTCCTTGCAGCTTTATCATTTATCATTTTTCATTTGCCATCGGGCAGCCTTTCTGCCCAGGTCTTCGTAGAGCTGAACTGCGAGAACCTGTTTGACACCCGTCACGACGAAGGCAAGCAGGACCTTGAGTTTACACCCGACGGACAGCGCCGCTGGTCTCGAACGCGCTACTGGCGCAAGCTAAATGCCATAGGGCAGGAACTGCTGTCATGTTCGCCAGAGCTGCCCGACCTCGTTGCCCTCGTGGAGGTTGAAAACGACACAGTGCTTCGCGACCTCACCCGCCGCTCCCTGCTTCGTGGTGCCGGCTACAACTACATTATGACCAGCTCGCCCGATGTGCGAGGCCTTGACGTGGCCCTGCTCTACCAGCCGGCCTCCTTCAGTCCCCTTTGCTACGACTGCATCAGCGTGGCCCCCCTGCCGGGCATGCGCCCTACGCGTGATATATTATATGTACGCGGACAATATATAACTGGCGACACTCTGCACATCTTCCTCGTTCATGCCCCAAGCCGCTATGGCGGCGAACTGCCCACCAGACCCTACCGCCTGCAAGTGGCCGACCGTCTTCTTCTTGCCTGCGACAGCCTTCACAGTGCCAACATTCTTATTGCCGGCGACTTCAACGACTATGCCGAGAGTCCCTCGCTTCAGCGGCTCACAGCCTGCGGCTTTGTCAACATCACCGCCGGTGCACGGGGCCTCAACGGCAATGCCCTTGGCACTTACCGCTACCGGGGCGAGTGGCGCAGCATAGACCACATCCTGCTCTCACCGCCTCTTGCCGCTATGGCAGACAGTGTCTATATAAACGACAGTTTCTTCCTCCTTGAGGCTGAGCAGCGCTATGGTGGCTGGAAGCCCCGCCGCACCTTCAACGGTTTCCGCTACCAGCATGGTTTCAGCGACCACCTCCCGCTGGTTCTCAGATTCCACTGGTAGTTTACGTGACATCACTTGTCACCATAATGCCCGTAGGCAGAGAGCACGTCAACATGGACCTCTGCTTCAAAAATACGGTAGACGAGTCTATGTTTCTTAGTTATTTCGCGGCTCCATCTACCTTCCGGCTTCCCCTTCAGTGGCTCCGGGTGCCCCAGTCCCGTCTGGGGATGGTCGTAAAGCTCGCCAATGAACCGCAGAGCATTCTGGTAAGCCTTTGGCTCATAGCTAAGAAGCTTTTTCAGGTCTGCCTGTGCTTCTTCCTTGATGATGACCGTGAATTTGCTCATAGACTGCGGATGTACTTATCAAGCTCTTCAACACTGGCAAAACTCCTGCCGGGTTGTTTCTCTGCACGCTCTAACTTGGCAAAGAACTCTTCTTCGGTCATCAGCGTAGGGTCGGCCTCACGTTCCTTCACCAGCTTCTTGGCATATCTGGTCAGGCGCTTCATCAGCGGTTCGCTGTCGGCTATGGCTCCAATGCTCTGCCATAGCTCCGTGTTCATGGCGTTGAGTTGTACTGCTGTCATTACTTTAAATATTTGATTTCTGCCTGCAAAATTATGAATAATTAATGAAACGACAAAATAAAAGACTTAAAATATGACGTTAGAGCAAAGAGAGACTGGTAGTTTTTTGAAATAATCTGTCATTCTGTCATTATACGATGTAACGCTCTGTCTGCCAGGTAGTAAGATTTGTGATAGATGGTATGATAGAATGATGGATTATTTGTTAAAATAGCGTTAAACAGGCTTTGTTGTCCTGAATATTTGGTTTATCCTCGTGATTATTTGCTTTGTTGTCCTGAATATTTGGTTTCTGATTGCCTACCTTGTGGAAACCATCGGTTTCTCCATGGGAAACCATCGGTTTCCTATACGCAGATAACCGCAAACTGACTTCTCCAGATTTCAAACTAAGCGTTAGCAATCATTCAGCAGATTCATAAGAAAATCTATCATTCTATCATACCATCTATCACTGTTATAGTTTTCAGTAAATCAGTGAGTTACGGCGGAAAATGATAGAATGATAGATTTTTACGAAATTAATCCAGGAAGCGTCGGGTGATGTTGCCGTAGGCATCTATGCGCCGATCGCGCAGGAAGGGCCACCAGCGGCGCACCTGCTCGCTGCGCTCCATGTCGATGTCAACAACGGCAAGCTCCTCGGCGGTATCGGATGCAACATGAAGCAGTTCACCCTGAGGCCCGCACACGAAGCTCGTGCCCCAGAAAGGCACGCCGTCCTCAATGCCCACGCGGTTTACTGCAACGACGGGAAGTCCGTTGGCAACGGCATGTCCGCGCATCACCGTCTGCCAGGCCGTGCGCTGACGTTGCTGCTCGTCGGCAGTGTCGGCAGGGTCATAGCCTATGGCGGTGGGATAGATAAGGAGTTCGGCACCCTGGAGGGCCATGAGACGTGCTGCCTCGGGATACCACTGGTCCCAGCACACCAGCACGCCGAGGCGGCCCACGCTGGTGTCGATGGGCTGGAAGCCAAGGTCTCCGGGGGTGAAATAGAACTTGTCGTAGTAGACGGGGTCGTCGGGTATGTGCATCTTACGGTACTTGCCGGCAATGGAGCCGTCAGAGTTGAACACCACGGCGGTGTTGTGATACAAGCCCGGTGCACGGCGCTCGAACAGCGACGTAACCAGCACCACGCCGCACTCCTTTGCAAGAGAGCCATAGAGGGCTGTGGAAGTGCCGGGTATGCTCTCGCTGAGATTGAAGGTGTCAACATTTTCCTCCTTGCAGAAATACAGTGAGTTGTGCAGCTCCTGCAGAACTATAAGTTGAGCGCCGTCGCTGGCAAGTTTCCGTATACTTGCAGCAAGCCGCTTGATGTTGTCGTCAATGTCGGCAGTGTTGTGCTGCTGGATGAAGCCTGTCTTAAGTATTCTCATTATTCTATTAAGTAGATGAACATAAATAGTTTATATTAATTCTTGAGAAATTCGTGTGTAATTCGTGATAATTCGTGTTTAGTTTTTAACATGAATTACCATGAATTGAACATAAATTAATCATGAATGATTATGTGCAATTAATTTTGAGTGATTACTTACTTATTACTCATTACTCCCTCAGGGAACTGCATGGTGCAGCAATGCAGGGAGCCGTGCTGCCTGATGAGGCTGCGGCAGTCTATGCCTACAATCTCACGGCCGGGGAAGGCTCTGCCCATAGTGGTGAGCGCTGCCTGGTCGAGGTCGGGCTGGTTGTAGGTAGGAAAGAGCACGGCCCCGTTGATGACGAGGAAGTTGGCATAGGTGGCAGGCATGGGCTGGCCTTCATCGTCAAAGAGGGGGCGAGGCATGGGCAGGGGCAGCAGCCGGTATGGTTCGCCCTCCAGGGTGCGGAAGGTGAGCAGCTGCTCTTCCATGAGCCTCAGCGACGGGTCTTGCACATAGAGCAGGGTGTCGTTGGGGGCTATGCGTACAAGGGTGTCGATATGTCCGTCGGTGTCGTCGCCGTCAAGGTGTCCGTGGTCTATCCACAGAACGCGCTCGGCATGCAGGTAGTCAATGAGCTTCTGCTCAATCTGCTCCTTGGTGAGCGGCTGGTTGCGGTGGGGAGCCAGCAGACATTGCGAGGTGGTGAAGACAGTGCCCTTGCCGTCGCTCTCTATTGAGCCGCCCTCAAGCACGAAGTCAAGATGGTTTACGTATATGCCTCTGACAGAGCCGTCCTCGTACAGGCGGCGGTTTATGGCGTTGTCAAGCTCTGACGGGAACTTCTCGCCCCACCCGTTGAAGCAGAAGTCGAGCAGCATGGGCTGGCCGGGGCCTGTAAGGGTGATGAAGCCGTGGTCTCGCGCCCAGGTATCGTTTGTAGGAGGGCCTACGACAAGCAGCGGCTCGCGCTTCCTTATTTCCGATGAAATAGCCTCGTAGGTGGCGTTAACCTCGCTGAGCATTGGCGCCCAGTCGGTGTCCTTGTGGGGCCAGGTGAGCTGAACTCCGCTCTGAGGCTCCCACTCTGCGGGTAGTCTGTATCCTTTTGTCATCATGTGTAGAGTGTTTTCAGCAGCGGTTCGATGGCTGGCGCGACAAGCCCCTTGGCTCCAAGGCCCTGCTGTATGCGACTGCGAATCATTGTGCTTGATACATTGTAGAGGGGCATCTGTATTAGCGCCACCCGCTTTGGCAGGTTGCCGGCATCCACGTCATAGCCTTGGCGCGGGTAAACCAGGATGTCGTAGTTGGCAATGATGTCGTCGGCCTGGCGCCAATTCTGGAACGAACACCAGTTGTCGGCCCCGATGATTAGCGAGAACTCGCAATCGGGGAACAGGCTGCCAAGGTATTGCAGCGTGTTCCAGGTGTAGGAGGGGCGGGGCAGGTTGAACTCGTAGCTCACAGCCCTGATGCCGCTCTCGCCGTGCAACGCGATGCGGGCCATCTGGTAGCGCAGCTGGTCGCTGAGCAGGGAGCCGACGGGCTTCAGCGGATTCTGGGGCGAAACCACGAGCCACACCTCGTCAAGCCCGGCAACAGTCCTTATCTGCCGGGCCAGCTCGGTGTGGCCCAGATGGATGGGGTTGAACGAGCCTCCGAAGATGCCTATCCGCCTGTGTCCTGTGGAAGCCATTCTGTTCTGCTGCTATTTGGAAAGGAAATTCCCCACGAGGTCCAGCGTCTGCTGCTCGGCCTCGTCAAGGATGTCGTTTACAACGATGTGGTCGAACTGCGGAGCGAAGGTCAGCTCATACTCAGCCTTTGCCAGCCTGTTTTCTATGGCTTCAGGCGTGTCGGTGCCCCGGCCTTCCAGCCTGCGGCGCAGCTCCTCTACCGATGGGGGCTGAATGAACAGGCTCATGGCACGGTCGCCATAGAACCGCTTGATGTTTATGCCACCCTTCACGTCCACGTCGAACACCACGTTCTGTCCGGCCTCAAGCTGCTTCTCCACCTGTGCCTTCAGCGTGCCGTAGAAGCGGTCCTGGTAGACCTCTTCATACTCCAGGAACTCGTTGTTGTCAATGCGCTGCCGGAACTCTTCGGGAGTGATGAAGAAATAGTCCACTCCATCCTGCTCGGTTCCCCTTGGCTGCCTTGAAGTGCACGACACGGAGAAAGAGAGCCGCAGCTCGGGGTGCTCCTCCATGAGCCAGTGCACTATTGTGCTCTTTCCGCTCCCGCTTGGGGCAGAGAAAATAAGAAGTTTGCCTTTATCCATCGTATTTTACTAATCTGTCTGTTTCCTTCTTTTTTAAAGCGCATTCAGCACCTGCTCCTTGATTTGCTCCAGCTCGTCCTTCATCTGCACCACTATGTTCTGCATCTCGGCCTGGTTCGACTTCGAGCCGGTGGTGTTGATTTCGCGTCCCATCTCCTGGGCAATGAATCCGAGCTTCTTTCCCTGTCCGGGCTTGCCGTCCATGGTCTCGCGGAAGTAGTTGAGGTGGTTTGCCAGCCTCTGCTTCTCCTCGCTGATGTCGAGCTTCTCTATATAATAGATGAGTTCCTGCTCCAGCCTGTTCTTGTCGAACTCTGCTTCGGGAATCTGCTTCAGGCCTTCCACTATGCGCTGCCTTATTTTCTCCACGCGGCTCTTTTCCCACGGCTCAATGTCGTGCATGAGGCACTCTATGTTGTCAATCTTCTCGGCAAACTTCTTCTGCAGCGCTTCGCCTTCCTGCTTGCGGAAACTGCACAGCGCCTCGATGGCCTGCTCCACAGCCTTGCGTCCGCACTCCCACTCCTCGGGGTTGAGCACTTCGATGTCGGGCTTGGTCATCACTTCCGGCATGCGCATCAGTATGTACATCCAGTCCTGCGGCTCGGGTATACCTGCCTTTGCCGTAATGCTCTTCAGCTGGTTGTAGTAGCCCTCCAAAAGCTCGGGGTTGACAGGCATTGACACCTGACTGGCATCCTTCTCTATCCACAGGGCGAAGTCCACCTTGCCGCGCTCAAGTGACGCAGCTACCATCTGGCGTATCTCCATCTCCTTCTCGCGGTACTGCGGAGCGATCTTGGTGTTGAGGTCAAGCTGCTTTGAGTTGAGCGACTTTATCTCAACGCATATCTTCTTGTCGTTGTATGTTGCCACGGCCTTGCCGTAGCCCGTCATGCTGTATATCATCGCTTGTTATTCTTTTTTATATTATCTGCTTCCCCCGAACCTGTTGTACGACACGTTCTCAGGCTTCCACTTGTCCTTAGGGGCGGGCTGCTCGTCGGGGTAGCCTATTACTACTGTGCAGAGCGGCACAATATGCTGCGGCAGTTGTAGCACCTGCTGAGTCACAGGATAGCGGTCCTCCATGGGCCACTGTCCGGTCCACACTGCGCCGAGGCCCATGGCATGGGCAGCCAGAAGTAGGTTCTCTGTGGCGGCACTGGTGTCCTGAATCCAGTATTCCTGTCCCTTTCCTTCCATAGCCTTACTCATGTCGCCGCACACCACTATTGCCAGAGGGGCATTGCGGAGCATGTCGCCCCTGCGGCCTTGTCCTGCCAACTGATTGAGCACCTGGGCATCGTCGACAACCACGAAGTGCCAAGGCTGCTTGTTCACTGCCGTGGGAGCAGCCATGGCAGCCCGCAGCAGGGTGTCCACCTTGCCGCTCTCTACAGGCTGCTGCTTGAACCGGCGTATGGAGGTGCGAGTCATGATGTTGTCTATCACTGCATTGCCGGCTGGCTGCTGGCAACAGTCCTGTGCACTTACGGCAAGGGTGCTTGCAAACAAGGCAAGGGTTAGAATCAGCTTTTTCATTGGTTTGTACGTTTTTAGGGTTTAATAGTCTATTGAGTTGCAAAGGTAAGCATTTTCTGTGATACGGCTTATGCCTTTTCCTGCTTCCAGTCGGTGATGTTGCGCTCCTCGGAGGAAAAGCTGATGCCTACTTTGATGACTGGCCGCCCGTCAAGGGCGTACTTCTCGGCGTAGCCCTTGCGGGTGATCTGGTCGAGTGCCTCCTGGGCGGTGTGGATTCCCGAGCTGTGCTCGCCTACCCGTTGCCTTTCGTACTTGATTTCCATGACGTAGATACCTCGGGGCATCAGGAGCGTCAGGTCGGCGCGGCCCTTGGCTGTGGACTCCTCGGCGCGGATGTCGGCTCCGAAGGCCGTGAGCAGCGTGAAGAGCAGGGCGTGGTAGTAGTGCTCGTTGCGGTTGTCCTTCTCCCACTGGTAGGGTATGCTGGCAAAGAACGCCTTGACGGCCTTAATGAAGACGGGCAGGTCGTCGGTGCGGCGGAATGCCTTGTAGGCGACCATCAGCGCACTGCGCTCCCTGTCATCGGCTGTCGTGTTAGTTACATGGCGGTATAGGCTGCCGGCAAAGCCCGTGCGCACTTCGGAGTTGGGGAATCCGAGGATATAGACATCGTCCTCTTTGATATAGTTCTTGATGGTGAGATAGCCGCTCTGGTAGAGCACGGGCAGCGGCGAGGCGTAACTGTCGAACGACTGGTCGAAGGCCTCCGACTCACAGGTAACACCGTCCACGTCGCTGATCTCCAGCGGCGGCATCTGGCGCAACATGTCAATGACAGCGCTCGGCGTGGCACTGTCGAACCAGTATTTCCCTATCTCGCCAGACTTCAGGGCTTTTACCATGCTGAAAGGGTTGTACATGTCGGTCATCCGCTTGCTGAAGTGGTAGCCGTCGTACATGCGCTTCAGTTCGGCCAGCGTTTCGTCGTAGGTCTCGCCGCGTGTCTGGGCCAGCAGTTCAATGTTGGGCCGCAGTTGCGTGGTGAGTTCCTCTTCGCTGATGCCGCATATCTGCTCGTAGTTGATTTGCATCGAGATGTTCTCCAGATTGTTGAGTTTCGAGAAGATGCCCATCTGCGAGAATTTCGAGATGCCGGTGATGAAGGCGAACTGTAGGTGTTCATCCTCGGCCTTCAAGGTGCCGAACACATCCTGGAACCGTTCGCGGATGGCCGTCTGCTTCTCAGCATCGCCAAGGCTGTGGAGCATCATGCTGTCATACTCATCCACCAGCACCACCACGCGCTTGCCAGTATCCTTATGCAGCGTTCTCATAAGGTTGACCATGCGGACGTTGGCTTCCTTTGACGGTGGCGTGATGCCATACTGCCTCTCGTATGTGCCGAGCGTGAAATCAATCAGGGTGTCCAGCTGTTCGATGGTCGAGAGGGTGCCCATGCTGAAGTCAAACCGCAGCACAGGGTACTTCTCCCACTTCCAGTCGGTCGTGGCGATGAAAAGCTGTGGCTGCTTGATGCCCTGCTCAGTGGTGAACGCCTCGAACAACTCGCGCTGGCCCTCGAACACGGCAGCCAGTGTGGACACCAGCAGGGACTTGCCGAAGCGGCGCGGACGGCTTAGGAAGTAGGGTTTGCCCTCGGTAATCATCTTGTAGATGAGCGGGGTTTTGTCCACATACAGGTATCCGTCCTTGCGGATACTCTTGAAACTCTGTATGCCTACGGGGTATTTTCTCTTTGTTGCCAGATACCTTATTTATTATATTGCACGCTTACGGCTGCAAAGTTACACATTTTTCCTGAGATTAGTCGCCTCGCGGCGAG
>JAFTAR010000121.1 GCA_017455495.1 Prevotella sp. | reverse complement strand
TTTCCCAATGACAGACGGCAGTGAAACATCTATCATTCTATCATAACATCTATCATATAGCAGAGAAGCTGACAGTCAGGATGTTAAAGCAAAAAATGATAGAATGATAGATTTTTTCGGAAAAACAACAGTGTTACTTTTTTATTTCAGCCTGACAGGCAGCCTTGCACAAAAAGAAAACACAATGAAACAAACAATAAAGCCCTTAATAATAAAGAGTTTTACCTTTGCGCCGTAAAACCAAAAAAACTGACAATCATTTCTAATTACTTTTATTAACTAACATTTATCAACTATGAGAAAAACTTACCAAATGCTTCTCACCCTGATGTTGACCATGCTTGGCTCGGCAAGCGCCTTCGCCGCCGACCAGGTTGCCGACTTGGAGGCTGAGATGTTCAAGGCATGGGACAGCAACCTGCCCGGTGCCAACGTGGTAGCAGAGCCAGAGCCGGAGCCAAAGAGCAACGGCAACTTTGGATGCGCCTACAACCTCTACAACGAGGTTGGTGCTTACGGTACCATTTACGGTAGCCCAAGCGTGTACTACCTGTGGTATGCAGACCTGACAGGCACGAAGACAATGACCGTGACCGGTACCCCCGGAATGAAGATTCGCATTATGCTGAACCGCGTTCCCTTCGTTGAAGGTGGAACGGGCGACCTTGACGGCGGAGCCTACATCGAATGGATTGAGACCATTGGCGATGATGGCAAAATCGTGTTCGACTTCACCACGAAGGCAGAGATTGTCAATGCAGGCTATATCCACCTCAATGCAATCAAGGTGCCCGGTGGTGGCCCTGGCGGTGTGGTGAAGTCCATCCAGCTCTACGGCTCTGTGAAGCCCGTCAGCGGCTGGGTAGACATGCTGAACAACGGCGACGTGGAGAGCAACGACCTTGAGAGCTTCCCCGTTTCGAAGGATGGTCCGCACAATGGCGACACCGCCAACGACCGCCCTGACATCGTGTACCTCAATGGCATTCCTGCCATGCATGTACAGGCCGACGACCTGACGGCTGTGGCTGAAAACTGGACCACATGGTCAACCCAGTTCTACTTCAGGTTCAACGAGATGCTTGAGGAGGGCACACAGTTCCGCTTGGTGCTTGATGTCTGCGCCGATGACAATGCCACCATCACCACGAGCGCCCAGGGTGCTCCGCGTGCTTGGCATGCCGGCTTCATGGATGCTTTTGACGTGACAAGCGACTGGAGAACTATAGAGTATGAGGGCACCGTCACTGCCGACCAGGCAAAGGATGGTGGCTTCGGAAGCGTGGCCTTCGACCTCAACAACTCCAACAAGCCCATCAACTTCTACTTCAAGAACGCCCACTTCTATATTTATAGGGAGAAGAGCCCACTCGGCCAGTTCTCTGCCGGATTCCAGACCGACGTTGTCTGCATTGACCTTGGCGAAAACACCAACATGAAGGACCTCATCCAGGCTGCCGGCGGCACGCGCGTCATCTTCCCTATTGAAAGCGCATCTGTAAAAGTTAACGGCCAGCCCACCACGCTCTTCTCTGTGGAAGGCAAGGACAACAACAAGCTCTATGTGTTCATTGATGAAGGCTATTCAGAAGACGAGAACGACAAGGTAGAGGTGAGCTTCACCAACCCTGCCGATGCTGCCTGCCACCTGACATTCACCTCCGGCCGTTTTGAGGGCGAGGATGTGCCTAACTGGACCGACATGCTCTGCACATACGAGGACGGAATTGGCGAGAACTTCACCTACCTGGCCGACATTCCTGCTCTTAAGAGCACCGACCCCGAGGACGGCTCGTTCAACCTGCCTACCGACATGACCACCTTCAAGGTGACATTCGTAACCAATGCCAATGCCGAGAAGATTGCTGCCAAGCTGGACAACGAGGTACTCACCGTGTCTCCCGCAGAAGGTCTCGCCAAAGAGTTCACATTTACACGTAACAGCAGCAGCAACATCACTGACGGCCAGCACACGCTGGTAATTGACAAGGTGTATCCCGAGTCGGAAATCCTTGGCGATGATCACTTCGGCACCTACGAGGTAACCCTGAACTTCGGTCCCGTGGTTATTGACCCGAACGACCAGCAGGAGGTTATCTACGCTTCCGACTTCACTAATGCTGGCTATACTGGCGGATGGCTTGTAAATGCCGACGCTGGCGGTTTGCAACCCGCCAATTCTGGTGCTGGCTGCCGTCTCATGCATGACAGGACCGGCTTTGCTGCCGACGTGCTCTATCTTGCACAGCGTGGCACTTCCACAGGTGGTGTTGCAATTTATGGCACAGAAAGCGGTTATGAGCTTTCACTGCAGGCAAAGACCTACCATCTCACCCTTGATGCTGCCCAGTGGGATGCCTACGACAACAAGCGCTCATTGTTAGCACAGATTCTTCCTGTCGATGCTGTCGACGCTTCCGACGGTCATGTCATAGACGAAGCACAGGTGGTGGCAGAGGAGCGTCAGGAAATAATACCCGAATTCAACAATTCAAAGGATGCTACTCATTTCGACATCTCCTTCACCGCTCCTGCCGAGGGCAACTACGTGATTCGCCTTGTGCCCGGCAAGCCCGACGGCTCGTTCAACGGGTACAGCGATGGCTGCGCCATAGCCAATGTCAAGGTGGAGTATATTCCCAATACTGTTGGCGGCGTAGAGACTCGCCTGCTTAACACAGCCCTTGAGAATGCCAAGATTGTTCTTGAGAACAATGCCGCTGAGCGCTATGCAGGTGCCGACTACGATGCCCTTCTGGCTCTTATCAGCCAGGTTGATGCCGAGAAGGCCGGCTACACAGCTCCTTCAAAGTACAGGGAGATGGCTGCTGCCCTCGACGCAGCTGCTCAGGCCATGAAGGACCACAGCACTGCTTGCGATAGCTATGATGCCAACATCAAGAAGACCTGTGACATCGTGCGCCAGGTGGCTGCCGAGGAAGACAACGGTAAGCCCAACGAAAAGCGTAAGTTCATGGATACTCCTCTCTATGACGATGTCTGCACTATGGCTGCAAAGTACAATGCCACCTCTGGCTGGGAGAACGTTGGAACCGAAGAGGAACCCAGCTGGCAGCTGCAGTACAGCTACGACCTCCTTACTCAGAACGACTCTCTGGCTGCTGCCAATGCTGAGCTTAGCCAGTTGAATGTCGTGGCCGGCAACATGTTCACCGTTGGAAGGTCTACTCAGATGAGGACCACTGGCTATGCTGCTCTCCATGAGCGCATACAAACAGGTATTGATGCTCTGATTTCACTCGGTGTTGCCGAGGACGATGCTCTCATCGTTGAGGCCAACAAGATTCTGGGCGATGACGACCAGATGGCCGAGGCTCTCATGAACCGCGTCAAGCTTACCCTCTATGGTCTCCTGAAGGAAAGCGACAACAAGCTGTTCGAGGAAGTTGTGGTTAGCGAGGAGCCTCTTGAGACTTCCACTCCCACCTACGACATGACAGTATTCGTGAAGAACCCGAACATCTATGCACTTGCTAACACGAGGGAAATCACTGGTTGGGAGAAAGTTTCCGGCAATGCCCTTGCTTGGAGCAGTTGGGGTTCTGATAGCCACAGCGAATCTACTCCTTACGCTGAGGACGTTGCTTTCCATCCCGGCTGGCACGCCAAGGCTACTGTGGAGCAGACCATCACCAACCTTCCCGCTGGTGTCTACACCATCAAGATTCGTGCTAATGATAATTCATCGGACGACGACACTGACTCTTATGCATACGTCAAGACCTCAAGCACTCCTGCTGTTGAGGAAGGTGCAGAGATTGACCTTGACACCAACTTTGCAGGCTATGCATACGTACCCCACAGTGGCTGGAACCATGAGATTACCGGAATAGAGGTTACCGATGGTATACTGACTATCGGCTGCACATGGGGTGGAACCTCTCAGGCATTCTTCGATGATGTACGCCTTGTCCTCACCGCTCCTGCCACAGGCTTCGACTACAACCAGGCCTACATCGACGGCATCAGCACCACTGAGAGCACTGCTACCGTCAACGGCACAATGATGTTCACCATCGACGGTCGCCAGGCCAGCAGCCTGCACCGCGGCATCAACATCGTGCGCCAGCAGATGAGCGACGGCACCGTCCGCACCAAGAAAGTCATCATTCGCTAAGAGTTTGATACAACATTTATAAAAAAGGAGACGCGCAAACAAGGCGCGTCTCTTTTTTTATTCGTACCTTTGCACCATATTTATAATATAAAGCAACACCCATGAAAAGACTTCTCCGCCGCACGGCCCTGTCATTCGTCATTTGTCATTTATCATTTATCGGCGCAGCCGCGCAGATAGTGAACCCCATGCTGTGGGCCGACGTGCCCGACCCCGACGTAATCCGCGTTGACGACACTTTTTATCTTGTCTCCACCACGATGCACCTCATGCCCGGCGGCCCCATAATGGCCTCTAAGGACCTGAAGAACTGGGAGACCGTGGGCTACCTCTTCGACCGCCTCACCGACTCGCCTAAGTACGACCTCCAGGAGGGCACCGTCTACGGGCGCGGCCAGTGGGCCACGTCGCTTAAATATCACGACGGCCGTTTCTGGGCTCTCTTTGCCCCCAACGAGGGCGGCCCTATGGGTCAGACATACATCATGACGGCCCCGAGGGCCGAGGGTCCGTGGACCATTCACTCCCGCCTGCGCCACTTCCACGATGCCACGCTGTTCTTCGACGATGACGGCACGCCCTACGTGTTCTTCGGCACGGGCGAGATGTGCCAGCTAAGCCGCGACCTGCGCAGTGTGGTGGAGGGCAGCCAGCGCCACTACTTCTATCGTGAGGACGACGAGCGCGGCCTCCTTGAGGGCACCCGTGTCATAAAGCACCAGGGCGTGTACTACGCCCTTCTCATCAGTCATGTCTATGCCCCGGGCCGCCACCGCCGCGAGGTGTGCTACCGCACCACCGACCTCAACGGCACGTGGGAGAAGGCCGTCATCCTTGAGACCGACTTCGGCGGCTTCTCCTACCTTGCCCAAGGCACCATCGTAGACACCAAGGAGGGCGACTGGTACGGCATCATGTTCCAGGACCGCGGCGGCGTGGGCCGCGTGCTCACTCTGTCGCCCGTCCGCTGGATTGACGGCTGGCCCATGCTTGGCGACGAAGAGGGCCACATACCCGCCACCATGCGCCCCTACCGCAGCAACCAGCCCGAAACCGCCATCGTTCGTGCCGACGAGTTTTCCTCGTCGGAATTGGGCCTCCACTGGCAGTGGAACCACAACCCCATAAACTCCGCCTGGAGCCTCAGTGCCCGCCCCGGCTTCCTGCGCCTTACCACAGCCCGCGTTGTTCCCAACCTCTACCTGGCTCCCAACACGCTGACGCAGCGCATGGTGGGTCCCACCTGCACCGGCACCGTCTGCTTGGACGTCAGCCATATCAAGGACGGCGACTGCTGCGGACTGGCCGCCTTCAACGGCGACAGCGGCGTGCTCACCATAAAGAAGCAGGGCCGCAAGCTGCTGCTTGAGATGAGCGAGCAGAGCGTCTCCCTTGCCGACGACACAAAGGCCGTCACCGCCGTCCGTGACAGTGTGGTTGAGCGTTTGCCGCTCAACAGCACCACCATCTGGCTCCGCGTCAGCTGCGACTTCACCCCTGGCCGCGACCTGGCAGCCTTCAGCTACAGCACCGACGGCCAGACCTGGATGCCCATAGGCAGCCAGCAGTACCGCATGGTGTTCGACTACCGCCGCTTCTTCATGGGCACGAAGTTCGCCATCTTCAACTACGCCACCAAGCGCACCGGCGGCTACGTTGACGTAGACCTGTTTGAGATTAATGATTAATATATAGCAACCACGGATTAAACGGATTGCACGGATATACAGCAATATAAGTCAAAGGTTATGGGCACACTATACTCCCGCAAGGCAGCCCTGCTGCTGTCACTCATCGTTTATCACTTCTCACTTCTCACTCCCATAAGCGCTCAGCCCCGCTTCAGCCAGCCCCACGGCCTGTATGACACCGAGGCGCTGACAGTAGCCATAGAAGGCAACGATGCCGCCGCCACCATCCACTACACCACCGACGGCAGCACGCCTACCGTCTCCAGTCCTCAGTATACAGCCCCGCTCACACTCAGCGCCACCACTCTGCTCAGGGCCGTGGAGGTGAAGAACGGCGCTGTGGCCTCGCCCGTTGCCACCGCCACCTACCTCTTTGTCAGCTCCGTGCTCTCGCAGTCCAACACCCCGGCCGGCTACCCATCGCAGTGGGGACGCTACACCCAGATAAGCGGCACGGCAACAGCCGACTACGAGATGGACCCCGAGATGACAGGCGACCCGATACTGCGCCAGCATATCATCAGCGGCCTGCACCAGCTGCCCGTGCTGAGCATCGTCACCGACCGCGACAACCTGTTCAGTCATGAGAACGACGCCGACCGCGGCGGCATATACATCTTCACCGGCCCTCCCGTGGGCGATGACACCGGTCACGGCTGGACGCGCCCCGCCAGCGTGGAGCTGTTCGTGCCAGGCGGGGAGGAAGGCCAAGGCGGGCAAACCGCCTTGCACGAGCTTGGCGCTGGCTTCTCTACCACCTGCGGCCTGCGCCTGCATGGCGGCCACGGCCGCCTGGCCGAGAAAAATCCCAAGCACTCCTTCCGCTTGGTGTTTAAGGAGCAGTACGGCCCGAAGTCGCTTAAATATCCCCTCTTCGGCAAAGACCAGCCACAGAAGTTCGACCAGTTAGTGCTGCGCTGCCACTTTGGCAATGCCTGGCAGCACTGGTCCGAGGGCAACCGCCAGAAGGCACAGTACACCCGCGATGTTTGGGCCCGCTACATGCAGCGCCGCATGGGGCATACCAGCGTGAATGCCCTCTACGTCAACCTGTTCCTCAACGGCATGTACTGGGGCCTGTACAACATTGCCGAGCGCGTGGACGACCAGTTTGGCAAGGACCACATCGGCGGTGCCAAGACCGACATTGACGTTATAAAGATAGAAGAGTCAGGCGGCAACCACATAGAAGCCGGCGAGGGCACCCTTGATGCCTGGCAGCAGATGACGCGCCTCGCCGCCGTGGTAGGCGGCTCCAGTGTGGTCGGCAGTTTGCCCGCCGGCATGTCCCCCTCCGATGCCTACCAGGCCCTTCAGGACTCCCTCCTTGACATTGATGCCTTCATAGACTACATGCTCATCAACCAGTACGGCGGCAACACCGACTGGGACCACCACAACTGGTATGCCATCCGTCGCCGCGGCCTGGACAGCGAGGGTTTCCGCTTCCTCTGCTGGGACTCGGAGATTATCTTTGAGAACGAGCGCGAGAACGTGCTCTCAAAGAACAACGGCAACGAGTTTCCCACCGGCATCTTCCAGAACCTGCTTCACAACGAAGACTTCGCCCGCCGCTATGTGAGGCGCGCCAAGGAGGTGCTTTCCGACGACGGATTCCTCGGGCGCTCTTCCGTTGTGGAACTGTGGGACAGCCTTTACAACACCATCTCGAAGGCCCTCTACTGCGAGGCTGCCCGCTGGGGCGACTACCGCCGCGACGTGCACCGCTGGCAGTCGGCAGGACAACTGTACACCGTTGACGAGCACTACATGGCCGAGCGCCAGCGCCTGCTCAACAGCTACTTCCCTGTGCGCACCCAGAACGTGCTCAGCTATATTCTTGCCTACGTTGACATCGACGACTTCGAGATGCCCGACGGCTGGCAGCTGCTGGCTGCCGACATGTTCCGCGACTGGACCAGCGGCGGGGCCGACGCACAGCCCACGGACCGACAGGTGCAGGTGTCGTGGAACTTCAGGCAGCAGGCTAACGGCGGCACTGCCGTGGCCGGCTTCCCCAACGTAGACCACAACCAGTTTGCCGACCTTGACGGCTACGACTACCTTGTGCTCAGGGGCACTGGCAGCGGCCTGCGCATTCTGGCAAACCGCATCGTGGCCCACGGCGAGTACAAGCAGATTATTGTAAGCTTCAACGACAGCGACCCCTACTGGAACTCCGAACTGGGAGCCATCGTGGTGCCTCTCAACGACCTGAAGACCATGAACACCACTGTGGGCAACTACCGTCAGGACAGCTTCCTCCACCTGCATGTTCTCAAGGTGGACTGGAGCAGCAGCTGCAACGTGCGCGGTGCCTACCTCATCCCGAACGCCGAGCAGCAGGGCATAGACCTGGCTCACAGCTACCCCGACCGCGACGGCCGCTACTATGACCTGCAGGGACGGCCCGTCAGCAACCCGCGCCACGGCATCTTCATCAGGAACGGACGGAGAGTCTATAAAAGATAAATAAACCACGGATTATTGGATTACACTGATTAAGCAAATGCTTTCATCTTTAAACATTAATTACCATAAATTAAACACGTATTTTTCAACAAAAGCACTGTTGGCTGCGCTGGCCCTGATGCCAGCCATTGGCCTGGCCCAGCTGTCAACGAACCCCGACAAGTTTCTGGGCAACATCACTACAAGCTACCAGATAGACTACGGCACAGAGCCGTTCTACCAGCTGTGGAACCAGATAACGCCCGAGAACGAATCGAAGTGGGACCAGATAGAGGGCAATGCCCGCGGCCTGTTCAACTGGACCAACTGCGACCGCATAGTAAACTACGCCCGCCAGCATGGCTTCCCGTTCAAGTTCCACACGCTTGTGTGGGGTTCGCAGTACCCTGGGTGGATAAACTCCCTGTCAAAGGAGGAGCAGCTTGCTGCCATCACCGAGTGGATGGACGCCGTGAAGAAGCGCTACCCTGACTTGCAGATGATTGACGTGGTGAACGAGGCCGTGGCGGGCCATGCTCCAGCCCCCTACAAGGATGCCCTCGGCGGCGATGGCGTGACGGGCTACGACTGGATTATCCGCGCCTTTGAGATGGCCCACGAGCGCTGGCCCAACGCCATACTCATCTACAACGACTACAACACCTTCCAGTGGAACACCGACCAGTTCATTGACCTGGTGCGCATTCTCCGCAATGCCGGTGCCCCTATTGATGCCTACGGCTGCCAGAGCCACGACCTGACTGGCTGCAGCCTCAGCACGCTGAAGGCTTCGTGCACCAAGATACAGAATGCGCTTAAGATGCCCATGTATATCACCGAGTACGACATAGGCACCGCCGACGACCAGCTGCAGCTCACCAACTTCAGCGAGCAGATACCCTACCTCTGGGAGCTGCCCTACTGCGCCGGTGTCACCCTCTGGGGCTATATCTACGGCAAGACCTGGACCACCGACGGCAACTCCGGCCTCATCCGCAACGGCCAGGACCGCCCTGCCATGACCTGGCTGCGCCAGTACATGCAGAGCGACAAGGCCAGGACGGCCACAAGCCCCTTCCCCGGCATGGTGAAGGAGGCATCGGTCTACGTGAGGCCCTCTTCGCTCAGTGTTACCAAAGGCCAGGCTACCACCATTGAGGTGAGGGCCTCCATGCGCACCAAGACCATAGACCATGTGGACCTCTATGTGGACGGAACACTTCTCACCACCATGACCGAGGCCCCCTACATAGCCGAGTACATACCGACGGCCTTGGGAGCCCACTCGCTTAAGGCCATTGTCACCACCACCGACGGCTCGCGCTACGAACGGCTGTCAGCCGTGAAGGCCTACAATGAGCGCTCTACCTTTGCCAGTGCCATAACCCTGCCGGGAACGGTGGAGGCAGAGAACTTCGACCGTGGCGGCGAGGGCCTTACTTTCCACGACAGTGACACTAAGGACGAGGGCGGTGCCAACTACCGCACGGACAACGGCGGCGTGGACATAGTGAAACTGAACGGCGGCTACGCCATAGGCTACACCGCATCTGGCGAGTGGATGGAATATACCGTCAACGTGGAGCAGAGCGGCTACTATGAGTATCAGGCCATTGTGGCCTCGGGCACAACGGGAGCTGCCTTCAACCTGTACCTGAAAGACAATGGCAACAGCCAGCTGATAGGCCGCGTGGAGGTGCCCAAGACCGACGACGGCCAGTGGAGCACCTACGCCGCCATAGCAGGCATGACTCAGATTCCGCTTGAGGCCGGCCAGCATGTGCTGCGCATCAGCGTGAACAGCCCTTACGCCAACATAGACAAGGTGGTGTTCACCCACACCGACTTCGACCCGGAGAACCAGAACTTCAACAGCCTGGCACAGCTGGCAGGCGGCCAGCCCTTCGCCATCGTTGACATGGAGCTGTCAAAGGCCTTCTACGGCAGCGGCAACCAGAACCTCGGATTTGGCGCCTACGGCCAGGCCTTCAGCGACAGCGACACAGGCTACTACTTCCGCCTGGAGAGCCTGGCAAACAGCGGCGACCAAAACATAAGCAACTGCTATCTGCTGCGCCTGCTGCAGACCAACGGAACGGAGTACAGCATCTGGGGCAGTCCCGGCTACCTGAACACGCAGCCCGCTACCGGTAACTGCTGCTTCATCCTCGGCTTGAACAACCAGTACGGGCAGGACATAAAGTACGGAGCCGTTTGGGACATACAGTACGTAGAAGGTCGCGGCTTCACCCTGCGCAACATCGGCACAGGCCTTTACCTGCACGATAACGCTCCGGCCAAGTACTCCACACCGGCCTACTTCAACTTCTGCACCAAGGGCTACGCCACGGACATAAATGAGATAGTCGCCGACGGCAGTGTCGCCAATGCTAATGTCTATACCCTTCAGGGCCTCTTGGCAGGCACCCGCAACCAGTGGAACTCGCTGCCCTCCGGCCTCTACATTGTCAATGGCAGGAAAGTGGTAAAGCGGGACTGAGAAAACCACGGATTAATAAAACCACGGATTAATAAAACCACGGATTAATAAAACCACGGATTAATAAAACCACGGATTAATAAAACCACGGATTAATAAAACCACGGATTAAAGGATTACACGGATAATATATAATAATGAGAAAACAACCTATGAGGAGGGCGATGGTGCTCCTGCAACTTATTGCTTCTTTCTTCTTACTTATAACTCCTGCAAGTGCACAGACTGCCACCCCTACGCTTGAGTTCGTGATGCAGCTGCGGGTGACGCTGGGCCAGCCCTACACAGCCGGACAGACAGCCCATGGCCGCCGCACGGTGATACCCATCACAGGCGGCACCTTCAGCGGGCCCCGCATCAGCGGCACCATCCTGCCGGGCGGTGCCGACTACCAGCTGGGCAGCACCGACGGACAGCGCACCGACCTGGATGCCATCTATGACATAAAGGCCGACGACGGCACCATTATCCATGTGCGCAACCGTGGCATCATCACCAACCCCACCGACGGACAAAGCGGCTACTTCATGGCAGCGCCGCAGTTTGAGGTGGCAACCGACAGTCCACACGCCTGGCTTGCCAACGCCATCTATGTCTGTGCACCAGACTTCAGCCAGCCCTTCCAGGGCATAGTGCTCAACGTTTGGAAGGCAACTCCATGCAATTAAGAGTTTAGAATTAAGATTTTAGAGTTATCGCCTTCGGCGAGTAGGAATTACGAATTAAGAATTACCATGCGCAGCCTAATTCTAAACTCTTACTTCTTAATCGCAGCGAAGCGAGAATACATCTTAATTCTAAACTCTTAATTCTAAATTCCTATGAATACATTTTCAGTAAAGAGGCCGAAACACTAAGACACATACGCCAAACACTATGAGACATACGGCAAAAGCCTTGACGGGCTTTTGCCGTAACTTTGCACACATATTTATAATACATAACGAAAACCAAATGAAAAGAACCGTAACTAACATCCTGCTCCTCGTGCTGCTCATGCTCACGACGCTGAGCGCCACGGCCCAGGAGCGCCGTCCCATTGACAACCAGCACCCCCTGTGGTTCATACATGTTGACGTATGGTACAGGGCCGACCCTCAGAAAATCATCGACCTCATTCCCGAGGACATCCGCCCTTACGTGTGCCTTAACCTGAGCCTTTCCTGCTCGTATGACACCGACCTGAACATCTACAAGATGCCGCAGTATGCCTTCCAGACCTACAAGTCGTGGGGCACGGTGTGCCAGCAGAACGGCATGTGGTTCACCTGCCAGCCGGCCAGCGGCGGCCACACCCACATACAGGACTACGACCTTACCACCTTCGAATACTTCTTCAAGCAGTTCCCCAACTTCCTTGGCTGGAACTACGCCGAGCAGTTCTGGGGCTTCGATGCAGCAGGCGACATGTCGTCGGCCACTCAGACCGGCCGCTGGGCCTTGTTTGCCAACCTCGTGGAGATGTCCCACCGCTACGGCGGCTTCCTCACCGTTAGCTTCTGCGGCAACATCTGGAGCCACGGCCTCAACCCCATAGGCGAGCTGAAGCGCAACCGCAACTTCCTCAACGCCTGCCAGCAATACCCCGAGGCCATACTGTTCCTCTATAAGTACACCACCAGCTCGTGCTTCTACAACAACGAGAGCGTTACGTTCGGTCCCTTCATAAGCGGCCTTACCCGCAACTACGGCGTGCGCTACGACAACTGCGGCTGGAACGGTGCCCTTGATGCCATCTTAGGCGAAAACCACGGCAAGAAGTATCCTGCCGCTGCCGGAATAGGCACCGTGATGGAGCAGATGGGTGTGAACGGAGCCGCCGTGTGGGACGGACCGGAGCTTACCTGGCGCGAGGAGTGCTTCCACGAAGGCAACAGGACAACAGTGAACGGCTACACAAGGCGCACCTGGGAGCGCTTCCCGAATATGAACAACGTATGGATAGACATGTTCCGCGAGGTGATAAACGGCAACATCTATATTCCCTCGCGCGAGGAGGTGGTAGGCAAGACCAAGATTGTTATCATCAACAATGTCAGCTCTGGCAACGACGAGCAGATGTATGCCACCTGGGGCGACCTCTACGACGGTCTGTACAAGCAGCAGGACCCCTTCAACCGCGGCAACGGCCAGTGGATGGACAACTATTGCTACTTCAAGAGCACAGGCCGCTATGGAGCCATCCCCATGGTGACCGGCCTCTACGACGACCTGGCCCGGGCCATCCCCGTACAGGTGAACAAGTCAAACTATACCTCGCGCTGGAGCACCATAGCCAAGAAGCAGGCCGACTTCAACGCGCAGTACCCTGAGGTGAGCAAGGGCAACCTCTACGTGAACCGCTACCGCAACCAGCTCGTCACATACACACCCTACCCCTACCTCAATGCCAAGACCGGAGCGCAGGCCAGGATTCCCCTTCTCTACAACACCTGCGACTCGCTGCTGCTCAGCTACGACAAGCTGTCAAGCGGTGTAATCCGTGAGTTCAACGACCATATATCCCTCTATCTGAACAACTACCGCACCGACACCACCACCCTGCGCACCGACATCATCACCATAAAGGGAGCCGCCACGAAGCCCACTCACACGCTGACCCGCCACACCGGCATCACGGTCACCTCAACAGAGCAGTATGACGAGGCCCAGGGCATCTATACCCTCACTGTGAACCACTGCGGCGCGGTGAACGTAGACATAGCCTGCACAGGTCATAACGACCGCTCGCCAGTGGGCGACGGATTGCCCGTCGCCACCCCCCTACCCCAGCCCAAGCAGCCCGCACTCTGGCGCGGAGAGATTCTCATTGAGGCAGAGGACATGGACTACAAGAACGTCAATGCCTGCGTCACCGACGGCTACGGTCAGAATGGAGGCAGCTACAGAAGCGTGCTCGGATATGCCGGCAACGGTTTCGTTGACATGGGCACCAACAGCACCGGAGCCCTGCGCCACCAGCTCACATTGAAGGAAGGCCAGGAGGGAGAATATGTCGTCAGCGTGCGCTACAACAGCACCACAAAGGCCGATAAGATATACCTCTTTGCAAATGGAACCAGAAGGTATGTCAACTGCGAGAAAACAGCCAGGAACGAGTGGCGATGGACCAGTTTCAACGTAACGATGAAGGCCGGCACGAACACTTTCACTATTACAAACTCCTACTCGCTGCCCTTGTATATTGACCAGATAAGCTACCGCCCTGCCGACGTGGACCCAATGCAGTATGACGTGGTTGTAAACCAGGCCGAGGGCGGCAACATCATTGCCGACAGGGCCACCGCCGCCGAGGGCGACACCATAACCCTTACCGTAACTCCCGAGGAGGGCTTCCGCCTGAAGGAGCTTCGCGTGGTGAACAGCGTGTTCTACACCATGGGCAAGACCATTGAGGTGAGCAACGTTGTAGGCCCGCAGACCGTTACCTTCGTAATGCCAAACGACAATATGGTGCTGCAGCCCAAATACGAGGATGCCACGGAGGTGTACAACCTTGACCTCCAGAGCGTCATCGCCGGAGCCATGCCAGCCGGTTGGCGCTGTGTGCAGGAGAGCAGCGAGGTTCACGAATACCCCAACACCTTCAGTGCCGGAGCAAGGGTGTTCGCAGGCTTTACCGGCCACCAGGGTAAAGCCCTGTACTGGCGTAACGACCGTGCCGAATACGGTCGCCAGGATGCCTTCCCGCTCACGCTGCAAGCGGGCTCCTACAAGCTTACTTACAGCATGGCAGCCTGGAAGGACACACCTACCTACAACGTACAGATTCTCAATGCCGTCAGCGGTTCGGTTATCAAGACTTCGGCCACCTTTACCGCCACGCCTAATGCCAACGGCAGCACGTCGGCCAGCGTTAGCAGCGCTACTAACCGCACGCTGGAGTTCGACATAGAGCAGGAGGGCAACTATATAATCTGCTTCAACGATAAGACCACCACCGGCGGCTACCACGAGTTCCTGCTCTTGGAGTGCCGCCTGAACATCACCAGCCTTGCCAATGGCATCGCAGACATCACATACGGCGACAGTCAGCAGCAGCCGGCCACCATCTTCGATGCCACGGGCCGCCAGCGCCAGGGCACTGTGCGCGGCATGTACATCATCCGCCACGCCGACGGCTCCACACGGAAAGTTATTAACAACAGATAAACAAGTCAAGTTCTTTGCGTAATATGGAGAAAAAAATCTATCGGTTATTTATAACCTGCCTCCTTGTTATAGTCGTATCCGATATTGTAATAGCTTGCAGCGACTCTGATGAGGGCATTCGCAATCTTGTAGGAAGCACCATTAATGGTAAATGGAAACTTGTAAGGCAGGGTTCCGTTGATACCGACAATGGCGTATATCTGGAATTCAATAATACATTTGTGAAATATGAGACAGGCGTTGGCACAGATAACTATAGTTCCATAGAATCGCAATTACAACTTGAGGACGACTGGTCGGTCTCATCAGGAAATGTAATATCTGGGCATATTCTTTTTACTGTATGGGGTAAAGGAACAAATCGTGATGAGATTAACAGATTTCTTTGTTGGGTAGAAAAAGACGATATGTTTTTGTTGCCTGATGAGGGACAAGTCTTTGTAATGGACCCGACAATGTTTTTTAAGAGAATCAAATAATAAATACAACTTTCGCATGTATATGAAACAACCACGGATTTAAGGATTTATGGGATTCCCCTCTGGTGATTAAACCGCAGTTGGCAGATTACACGGATTATAACGCCTGATAGAATCGCGGCTTTAGCCGCTGTAATCCTAAACAATCAATCTCGGATATAGTAGTGGAAATAGCAAATCCCAAAAATCCCTTAATCCGTGGTTCAAAAAAGAACTTGAGAAATTTGAATAATTAACTGACAACTGTAATAACATGAAAAATATTGGATTAACTATTAGTTTCTTTTGCTTTTTCCTAAGCAATTCCTTAGCAGCTTCAAATGGCGCGGATCTGAATTTAGGGCTGAAAGATGCCTACCGTGACTACTTCACCATTGGCGTGGCTGTGAACATTCGTAATGTCACCAATCCTGCCCAGCAGGAGCTGATATGTCAGGAATTCAACAGCATCACGGCAGAGAACGACATGAAGCCCATCTCCGTGCACCCCGCCGAGGGTGTGTGGAACTGGGCACAGGCCGACAGTATCGCAAACTTCTGCCGCCGCAACGGCATTCGCCTGCGCGGACACTGCCTCTGCTGGCACTCGCAGTTCTGCGACTGGATGTTCACCGACAGCCGGGGCAGGGAGGTGACAAAGGAGAAATTCTATGAGCGCCTGCGCGAGCACATCACCACCGTGGTCAACCGCTACAAGGACATCGTTTACTGCTGGGACGTGGTGAACGAGGCTATTTCCGACGGTGGATGGGCACGCCCGGGTCAGCAGCCCAACCCCTACCGTGAGAGCCGCCACTGGAAGCTATGCGGCGACGAGTTCATTGCCAAGGCCTTTGAGTTTGCCCACGAGGCCGACCCCAACGCGCTGCTCTTCTACAATGACTATAACGCTGCCGACCCCGGCAAGCGCGACCGTATATATAATATGGTACGCAAGATGCAGCAGCAGGGTGTGCCCATTCACGGCATTGGCATGCAGGGACACTACAACATCTACGGCCCCTCGGAGGAGGACATCGATGCCGCCATAACGAAGTACAGCCAGATAGTGAGCCACATACACATCACTGAGCTGGACCTCCGCACAAACACAGAGCAGGGCGGACAGCTGCGTTTCTCTATGGGAAGCGCCCGCCCGCTGCCGTCATACATGCAGACCCTGCAGAACGACCAGTATGCCCGCATCTTCCGCGTGTTCCGCAAGCATAAGGATGTCATAGACAACGTCACCTTCTGGAACCTCTGCGACCGCGACTCGTGGCTCGGCGTTAACAACCATCCGCTGCTTTTCGACGAGAACCTACAGCGCAAGCCCTGCTACGCCGCCGTCCATGACTTCAATAGTGCGCTCGACGGTTTTGCCGTCGAGGAAGACTTCCGCCCCAACGAGCTTAACCAGCCCGGCCAGCAGTACCCCATGGTGAACTCTCAGGGCTATGCCCGCTTCCGCATTGAGGCCCCCGATGCCCGCTCGGTCATTGTCACCCTCGGCCTTGGCGGCCGCGGCGGCACCGTGCTGCGCAAGGACAGTACCGGAGCCTGGGTGGGCACTACCGAAGGCCCCATGGATCCCGGGTTCCACTACTACCACCTCATCATTGACGGCGGAGTGGTGAACGACCCCGGCACCGACAACTTCTTCGGCTCCTGCCGCTGGGAGAGCGGAATAGAGATTCCCGCCCCCGATGCCGACTTCTACGCCCTGAGGGCCGACGTGCCCCACGGCAACCTGCAGCAGGTGCTGTTCCCCTCGGCCAGCACCAATAGCGTCCGCACGGCATGGGTGTACACCCCGCCCACCTACGGCAAGAACAAGAAGCAGCGCTTCCCCGTGCTCTACCTGCAGCATGGCTGGGGCGAGAACGAGACCTCCTGGGGCAAGCAGGGCCACGCCGGCATAATAATGGACAACCTCATTGCCGCCGGACAGTGCCAGCCCATGATTATCGTCATGACCTACGGCATGACCAACGACGTCCGCTTCGGCCATATCCACGAGTTCACGGCACAGGAGTTCGAGACGGTGCTCGTTGACGAGCTGATACCATATATTGACAGCAACTTCCAGACCTATACCGACAAGTGGCACCGCGCCATGGCCGGCCTGTCAATGGGTGGCGTGGAGACGAAGCTCATCACCCTGAGGCGGCCGGAGGCCTTCGGCTACTGGGGCCTGCTCAGCGGCGGACAGTACGAGCCTGCCGACATTGCCGACAAGAGCCAGGTGCGGCTCATCTTCCAGAGCTGCGGCTCGAAGGAGCGCCCCGATGCCATTCGCCAGTCGGTAGATGCCCTGCAAGCCGCCGGACTGAACGCCGTGGGCTACATCAGCGAGGGCACTGCCCACGAATTCCTCACCTGGCGCCGCAGCCTGCGCGAGATGGCACCGCTGCTGTTCCAGTAGGCTATATTCCAGTAGGCCCTGACAGAAAAATTAAAAAATTTTTACTTTTTTCTTTGCAGGTTAACTTTTTATTCGTATCTTTGCATCATCTTTGCAAACGATGCGGCGGGAACAAAGGCTGCCAAACACCTGCACACGCGCAGAGTCAAAACGTAATAACACATATTTATAAACTACAGGCCGGAGGGTGTGATCGGCCCAAAAACTAAAAAAACTATGGAACAGAACGTTGGTTATCAGCAGCCTGCAAAGCAGGGCAATGCCATGGGTCTTACAGGATTTATTCTTGCCATTATCGGTGTCGTGTTGGTTTGGATTCCCATCCTTCACTGGATTGCTTGGCTCCTTGGCCTGCTGGGTCTTATCTTCTCAATCATTGGAATGACAAAGAAGGCTCCGGCTCCAAAGGGTCTTGCCATCACAGGCTTAATCCTCTCTGTTGTCATCTTCATAGTATACTACTTCATCAACCCGATTATTTGGGAGTCTGCTGCTGAAGCTGCAGCAGGAAGCCTGCTTGAGGGCATGTAAGGAGAGAACTATTCCCTACAGTATAAAAACATTTAAAAGGAGGTGCACGGCTTTAAGGCTGCGCACCTCTTCTTCTTTATGTGCATATTTCTTTGCACACCAATAGTATAAGTGTGCAGAAAAGAAAAAAAAGTGGAGAAAAGGTTGGCAGAGAGGAAAAAAGTTTGTAACTTTGCAGCCCGTTAGCGAGTGTATGTATGTGTAGCTTAGAGCAGTTCAAGATTGACCTGAAGGGTCTGACCCGGGACGAAACGCCCCTGGAGTGGGACTTGGACGATACTTTCTTCGAGCAGCTTGACAGCCCACTGCTACAGCAGGGCTCGGTGCACGTGTCGGGGTCTATACGCAAGGCTTCCGGCTTTTATGAGTTGCTGTTGGACTGCGCTGGCACAGTGACTGTGCCTTGCGACCGCTGCCTTGACCCCATGGAACAGCCTGTAGAGGCCAGCCTGAGGCAGGTGGTGAAGCTGGGCACAGAGCACACCGACGACGACGATGTCATTACCGTGGACGAGGCAGACGGATGCCTTGACACGGCTTGGCTCATCTACGAGGCAATAGCATTGGCGGTACCCATCCAGCACGTTCATCAACCTGGCGACTGTAACGTGCTCATGAGTGAGAAGCTGCAGAAGCTCTCGGCTGCCCGAAGCAGTGATGCGGACGCCAAGGATGCCGTTGACCCACGGTGGGCGGCACTGGAGAAGTTAAGAGTTAAGAATTAAGAATTAAGAGTTGTTGGCTTCGCCAATTAAGAATTAAGAATTTAGAATTGAAAAATAACAAGGATATGAAGAAACTATGGCTGATGGCTGCAGCAGCGCTGATGATGGCTGGCTGCAGTAGTGACGAGAC
>JAFTAR010000120.1 GCA_017455495.1 Prevotella sp. | reverse complement strand
GGACGAGATACGTACCAGTCTGGCAGTGAATAAAGAGAATGTATATCTGCGTGGATTCGGCAGCTTTATCGTGAAGCACCGCGCCCGCAAGACTGCCCGAAACATCTCAAAGAACACTACCCTCGTGATTGAGGCTCACGACCTGCCAGCCTTCAAGCCTTGCAAGAGCTTCATTGCCAAGATGAGCGGCATTGAGATCAAAGAGGAAGAGGAGGGCTAAAGCAGACACTATTTGGTTGTGAACAGCGAAACAACTCACAAGAATACAAACAAATAAACATTATTCAAAACTATGCCAAACGGAAAAAAGAAGAAGGGCCACAAGATGGCTACTCACAAGCGTAAGAAGCGTCTGCGCAAGAATCGCCACAAGAGCAAGTAAGCGTGGCATCTTTTAGCCGGCCCGCTAAAACATTGGCGGAACGGTCGGCTACAAGACAAAAGAATGTGAAAGGAGTGTTCCCCTAAGGCTGTCAAGCCAGGGGGCGCTCCTTTCTTTAAACACTATCATTACACAAACAACATCATGACAAGCGAAGTAATCATTGATGTACAGCCCAAGGACATATCCATCGCGCTGCTCGAGGACAAGAACCTGGTGGAATACCAGAATGAGCCGCGCGAGGTGAGCTTTGCCGTGGGCAACATCTACATGGGCAGGGTGCGCAAGCTCATGCCCGGACTGAATGCTTGCTTCGTCGATGTAGGAAGCGAAAAGGATGCCTTCCTGCACTATCTGGATCTGGGGCTGCAGTTCAGCTCATACGAGAAATACCTTAAGCAGGTGGGAAGCGACCGCAAGAAGCTGTTCCCCATACAGAAGGCCTCCAAGCTGCCCGACCTGCCTAAAGAAGGCTCCATACAGACTGTACTCTCTGTGGGACAGGAAATTATGGTGCAGATAGTGAAGGAACCCATCAACACTAAAGGGCCGCGACTGACCTGCGACCTCAGCTTTGCCGGGCGATACATGGTGCTCATACCCTTTGGCGACAAAGTGTCGGTATCAAGCAAGATTAAGAAAGGCGAGGAAAGAAGCCGCCTTAAGCAGCTGGTACAGAGCATGAAACCAAAGAACTTTGGAGTAATCGTTAGAACCGTGGCTGAAGGAAAGAAGGCTGCCGAGCTGGACCAGGAACTCAAGACTCTGCTCGCCAGGTGGGAAGAAGCTATAACAAAAGTCCAGAAGAGCACACAGCGCCCGCTTCTCGTACATGAGGAAGAGACAAGGGCTGTGGCCCTGCTAAGGGACCTGTTCAATCCCACATACGACGGCATCTATGTCAACAACGCCGACATCCACCGCCAGATAAAGGGCTACGTAAGCCTAATTGCTCCGGAGAAGGCTGAAATTGTGAAGCTCTATAACGGCAGCGTGCCCATCTTCGACAATTTCAACGTCACCAAGCAGCTAAAGTCCGGATTCGGGCGCACCGTGAACTACAAGCGCGGAGCCTACCTTATCATTGAGCACACCGAGGCCATGCATGTGGTAGACGTGAACAGCGGCACTCGCATAAAGAAAGAGAACGGACAGGAGGCCAACGCGCTGGAGACAAACCTGGGAGCTGCCGACGAGCTGGCTCGCCAGCTGCGACTGCGCGACATGGGCGGCATCATCGTTGTTGACTTTATCGACATGAACCTGGCTGAAGACCGCCAGATGCTTTACGAGCGCATGTGTGAGAACATGAAGAAAGACCGTGCACGCCACAACATTCTGCCTCTTTCCAAGTTCGGTCTCATGCAGATCACTCGCCAGCGAGTACGCCCTGCAATGGACGTAGCAGTGGATGAAAGCTGCCCCACATGCCACGGCACGGGACAGATAAAGTCAAGCATCCTGTTTACCGACCAGCTTGAAAACAAGATTGACCAGCTGGTAAACAAGATCGGCATTAAGCGATTCTCGCTACACGTGCATCCCTACGTGGCTGCCTTTATCAACCAGGGGCTATTCTCCCTGAAGCTGCGATGGCAGATGAAGTACGGCATGGGAATCCGCATTGTTCCAAGCCAGAAGTTGGCATTCCTACAGTATGAGTTCTACGACAAGGACCGTCAGTACATCGACATGCAAGAAGAGCATGAGCTGAACAAATAGCTCTGCTCGCAAGAAAAAGGCGAACCCTCCGTTAACTTTTTGGCTAACGGAGGGTTCGCTGCTTTATCTTCTTATTGCTGCTCCACAATGTTTGGCATCTTGTTCCATGACCTGTCATTGCGGTAGTTGTTCTTTGCCCCGTGAGGCACCACCACCCTGCATGCGGCCAGCACCACGCCCTTGAACGTGCTGTGGGCAATGTTTGGCGGCAGGGGCGCACCCAGCCTTACCTCCGTAAGCGACACGCATTTGGCAAAGGCGTTGCCGCCTATCTTGCGGATCGCAGCAGGCAGTTCAACCCTTGTCAGGGCACTGCACTCACGGAATGTGGCGCTGCCAATGTTCTGGCAGGCAGCGGGGATAATGATGGAACTTAGCGAAGCACACTTCTCGAAGGCAGTGTCGCCAATGGAGGTGATACTGATTGGCAATGTGATAGAAGTAAGAGACGAACACTGCTCGAACACGTTGTCGCCAATGCTCTTCACCGATATAGGCAGCTCTACCACACGCAGGGAGTGGCAGTAGCGGAACAGGTCGTTTTCAAGCTTCTCCACAAAACCCTTTATCACCACGCTGTCAAGCGAGGTACAGTTTTCGAAGGTATCGCTTCCAAGTTGTCTCACCATGCCCGGCACAACGAGGTAGCGCAGCGAGGCACAGCCCTCGAAAGCATGGTCGCCAATACGGGTAAGGCCGTCGGGCAGCAGTATATCGGTTAGCGATTTACAGTCAAGAAAGGCGCGAGAACCAACGGTCTTCACCGACGAGGGCAAAGCCACTGTTACCAGACTGGTACATCCTGAGAACGTCTCGTTTGGCACGGCCTGTAGATTGCCGTCAAGCATTACGCTGCCCAGAGCCGTACATCCCTTGAAGGCACTGCTGCCCAGCCTGTTCACCCGCTCTATGTCGACCGTCTGCAAGCTGAGACATCCCTTGAAGGCATCGCTGCCTATCACCGTGGCCGCTGTCATCTCAAGGGAGCGCAGTGCGGCACAGCCCTCGAAGGCTCCGTTGTCAATCTTTGACACTGCTTCCGGCATTTGTACAGACTCCAGGGCAATGCAACCCTTGAAGGCATCAATGCCTATTGAATTCACCGACTGCGGCAGGTCTAAACTGCTCAGGCGCTCACAGCCGGCAAAGACGTTGCGTGCCACGGCAGTAATCTGGCAGTCGTGCAGGGTGATGCGCTCCAGGTTCTTGCAGTTCATGAATGCAGCCTCGTCTATAAGCGTCACTCCGTCAGGAATGTCTATATTGGTAAGGGCAAGGCATCCGTCGAAGGCATGGTTCTCTATAGCTGTCAACTCCTCCGGCAACCTCACCATAGCCATGTTGGCACATCCGTTGAAGGCATAGTCGCCTATGGTCCTCACGCCGTCGGGCATCACCACCTCCTGCAGAGCCGTGCATCCGTTAAAGCAACTGCGCCCCACCTCGGTCACGGTCTGCGGTAGTGCAACGCGGGCAAGATACTTGCAGCCCTGGAACATGGCGGCAGGAAGTGCATCGGCTTTGGTGCGGAAGCTGCCCCGGCTCTCGGCAATGGTGGCGTCGCTAAGGTCAAGCTCCTGCAGCATCACGTCGGTGGCCTTGCGGTTGCGGGTGTTGCGGGCTATCATTTGCAGCAGCCTGAGGTCGTTGCCGCCAAGCGGACCTGTTATCTTCAGGTGGGTCATGGTGTAGCGCACGCTGTCAGGCAGGTACTGTGCCAGCTGGCCTACGGAGTCAACATTAATGGTAAGCTCCTGCGCTGCCATTCGGACAGGCGGGAAGAGGAATAGGATGAGTATGGAAATTCTCCCAATGCCCCTCCTAAAGAGAGGGCGTTTTACTATGTTTTCTATCTGGCGTATCATTATCTGTTAGTTTCTCTCATTTTGCACTGATTGAGCTGCTTCTCTTCACCCGGTTATAGCTGCGATACTCGTCAAGCGGTATCTCAACGTCCGGCTCTTCCAACAGAGTGTCGTGGGACAGCTTCATCTGCATGTACTTTATGCTAATTCCCCGGCTGAGCCACATTTTCTCATAGTAGGTCTGTACGGCACGAGCCTCGGTTAGCGACGGGCTGTCATCCTCGTATAGATTTGTGGTGCACTCTGCAATGGGCAGTTTGTTGTGCTGGGCCATAGCCGTGGTGTAGGTAAAGAGGAAGTTCGAGTCGGTCTTGACGTGAATGATGCCGTTGTCTGCAAGGAAGCGGCGATACCTCTCCAGGAAGTATGAGCTGGTGAGACGCTTGCGGGGGTTCTTCATCTGCGGGTCGCTGAAGGTGAGCCATAGCTCCTGCACCTCGTCGGGAGCGAAGAAGCGGTCAATTATCTCTATGTTGGTACGCAGGAAAGCAACGTTTTTCAATCCCTCGCTGAGGGCCTGTGTGGCTCCCGTCCACATTCGTGCTCCTTTAATATCTACACCGATGAAGTTACAATCAGCATGGCGGCGAGCCAGATCTACAGCATATTCTCCCTTGCCGCATCCCAGCTCAAGTATTATCGGATTGTCGTTATAGAAATACTGCTCACGCCAGTGACCACGCATGTCGAAAGGCACGTCGCTCACCACTGGATAGGGGTATTGGAACACGTTCTCATAGGTTGCCATGTCGGCAAACTTGGCCAGCTTACCTTTGCTCATCTTCCTGCATGCAGATTTATTAATAATTACTAAGTTGGAATTTGCGGCAAAATTACTACTTTTTATTGAAAGCGCAAAATAATGAGGAAGGAATTATGTCTTACTCCCCTTGGATAATTGTCACTACTGATGCAATAAGTTAAGTTGTTGCTGTGGTGCCATCACATTGTTTACGGGTTCTGTGTACTGCCCAAGGGTAACTGCTGCCGTGCAGCGTATGTCGGCCACGCTGGCTCCGATGTGCATGGTGTACTGCCCCTGCTGGCCAAGCCAACGGGAGTTCTGCTCGTCGAAGCTGGTGAGCAGGCGGCGCTCTATGGTCATGGTCAGCGTCTGGCTCTCACCGGGTTGCAGCAGGCGGGTCTTGGCAAAGGTCTTAAGCTCCTTGGCAGGCATCTCAAGCGCCCCGGAAGGTGCGGTGACATAGACCTGGGCCACCTCCTTGCCGGCCACGCCACCGGTGTTAGTCACAGTGACCTCCACCGTGACGGTGTTGCCGCTGACCTTGGCCTTTGGCTTGGAATAGCTGAAGGTGGTGTAGCTCAGACCGAAGCCGAAAGGATAGGCCACCTGGCGGCGGAAGGTATCGAAATAGCGATAGCCTACATAGATGTCCTCCTCGTGGTTGACAAAGTCCACAAGTGGTATGGGGCTGCCCCACGACTCCATTGCCGTATAGGTGTACATGTCGTAGCCAAGTGGGAAGTTGCTCGTTGAGGGGTGGTCGGTGGCAGCAATGGGCCATGTCATAGTGAGACGTCCGCTGGGGTTCTGCCTTCCAGTGAGTACGTCGGCTACGCTGTTGCCTCCCTCCATGCCGGGTTGCCAAGCCACGAGGATGGCATCGGCACGGTCGCGCCATGAGGCTGTCTCCATTACCGAGCCACTGTTTATTATAACAATGACAGGCTTGCCGGCTGCATGGAAGGCATCGCTTACACGGAATATCATGTCCTTCTCCTCGTTAGTGAGGTTGAACTCACCCTCTATCTGTCTGTCAAGTCCCTCGCCGGCCTGGCGACCTATGGTAATGATGGCAGCAGATGCCTCTGCCACTTCATGCTGTACGCAGCGGTCGGAGATTTCTATCTCGGCAAGCTTAGGCTGACCGTGATTAAGAAACCACATGTGGGGATTCTTGTCGGCCTTGAGCTTTGCCTTCGCGTAAGGCACATAGCTCTGGTAAATCTCGGTAAGCAGAGGCGTGGTGCTGATGCCCACATTGCGCAGCCCCTGCACCATGTCTACTACATAGGGCACGTTGACGCAGCCCGACCCAAGGCCGCCTGAGAGGAAGTCGTAGGAGTTCACGCCAAAGAGGGCCACGGTAAGGCTATCGCCAGTGAAGGGAAGCGTGTTGCGCTGGGTGGCTCCGTCGGCAGAGGAAGCAGGCAACGGACCGTTCTTAAGCAGCACCATGCCCTCGGTAGAAGACAGCCTGGTTATGGCGGCATGAGCCTGCAGGTCAGGATGGTTGGAGTACTGGTAGTGCCTGAAGCGCGGCGTTCTTACGATGTACTGCAGAATGCGGCGCACGCAAGAGTCTACGTCGCTGATGCTCAGGCGCCCGCCATTGACAGCAGAAATGATGCTTTCCACCTGAGCCGGATATCCTGGCATGAGCAGGTCGCCGCCGGCACTCACCTCCTGCTCTGTGGGCAGCTGCTGGCGCTTGCCAATCCAGTCGGTCTCTACTATTCCCTGATAGCCCCACTCCTGACGAAGTATGGTGGTAAGCAGTTCGCGGTTGCCCTGGGCAAAGGTGCCGTTTATACTATTATAAGATGACATGATGGTCCACGGCTGGGCCTGCCTCACCATCATCTCGAAGCCACGGAGGTACAGCTCACGCAAGGCACGCTGTGAGAGCCGCTCGTCAACCCGTGTGCGGTCGCTCTCCTGAGAGTTCACGGCGAAGTGCTTCGGACTTGTTCCCACGCCCTGGCTCTGAATGCCCTGCACCATGGCGGTGCCTATGATGCCGGTAAGGACGGGGTCCTCAGAGTAGTACTCAAAGTTGCGTCCGCAGAGCGGATTGCGGTGCAGGTTCATGCCAGGGCCAAGGATTACGTCGCAGCCGTATTCCAGCGTCTCGTTGCCAATGGCCTCTCCCACCAGGCGCACCAACTCGGGATTCCAGGTGGATGCAAGGCATGTGCCTACTGGAAATCCAGTTGCTGCATAGTTGTTAGGGTCGCCCTCGCGGTGGGCGCTGATGTGCACCCCGGCAGGGCCGTCGGCCATGACTGTAGCTGGTATTCCCAGGCGCTCTATGGCAACGGTAATGCCGGCAGCACCAGGCACCAGCTTGTCCTGATGGCCCAGCATGGGGCCGGAACCCACAAAGTCGCTGCTGCCTCCGCCCACAAGGAGCTGGGCTTTCTCTTCCAGGGTCATGGTGGCAAGCACCTCTTCAATGTTGTCGGCACGCAGCTGGGGTGCCTGCTGTGACATGGCTGTCGTGGACAGCAGTGTAGCTGTCATCGTGATAAGTGTTGATTTAAGGTTCATTCTTCTTAATGATGTTTATTTCTTTGCTGTTGTTCCTTAGTCGTTCTGTATATGAGCTGCAAAGTTAGCCAAAAAGCTTGATTCAACACTCCTATTTATCTTTTTTTTGCTCTTTTCGAAAAAAAGTGGCAAAAAGTTTTGGCGGTAAGAAAAAAAGTAGTACCTTTGCACCCGCAAATCAGAAATAACAACTGAGAAGCATAGGACATTGGGGTATGGTGTAATGGTAACACTGCAGATTCTGGTCCTGCCTTTCCTGGTTCGAGTCCGGGTACCCCAACAAAACTTACGAGACGGTCAAAGAGACCGTCTTTTTTTGTTAACTATAGGTTACTATTTGCAGTATCTCAATATAGCAAGAGCCAATGAAACTGAATTTTTCTATCCACTATCGCACGGCATGGGGACAGCAGCTTGTGGTGCTGGTTACCTACAAGAGCCAAGACAGCACCAGCCGCACTACCCGCGTGCCCATGCTTACTGCCGACGGCGAACAGTGGACAGCTGAGACGGCCGTGGTAGAGAGCCGCAGAAGTCCCGTGTTGTGGTTTACATATATATATATTGTGGAGGACTCCGATGGCCACGAGCTGCGCCGCGAATGGAACGGAGTGGCGCGAACATACCCCTTTGACGCCTCCAAGAGCTACCGCATGGACGACTGCTGGCGCGACATTCCGCTGCCGGCCCACCTCTACACCAGCGCCTACCGGGTGACAACCGGACAGGGCGAAAACACCGAAAAGCCCCTGCCGGAAAACGAGAACGACGGCATGCCGCCACGCCTGCCACTGTTTCGCCGCACGGTGATGTTCCGCGTGTCGGCACCGCAGATAGAAGCTGGCCAGGCAGTAGCTGTGGTGGGAAGCCACCCTGCCCTCGGAGCCTGGAACCCGGCCCGCTACCAGCTTATGGAACAAACAGGACTGGGCGACTGGATGTATACTCTCAACGTGGACTGGGTGGGTCTGCCGCTGGAATACAAATATGTGGTGGTGGACAGCAAGACACAGCAGCTGGTGGCATGGGAGGAAGGCGACAACCGCTATGTGCCCGACTCGCTGACCGATGGCGAAGTCTACGTGGCCTGCGGCGAGCCGCTGCGCATCTGTGAGAAGCCTTGGCGAGTGGCCGGAGTGTGCGTGCCGGTGTCTGCACTTAGAAGCGAGCACTCCTGCGGAGTGGGAGACTTTGGCGACCTGTACAGCTTCATTGACTGGGCTAAGCAGGTGGGGCTAAAGGTCATACAGCTGCTTCCCGTAAACGACACTGCGGGCTGCCACCCTTACAACATCACTTCAGCATTCCGTCTGCACCCGCAGTACATAGATCTCAACCAGTTGCCACCGTTGAAGGACAAGCGGCGCGCCACGGCCTTCCGCCGCCAGCAGCGCGAGCTGAACGCCCTGGGCTATACTGACTATGAGGCCGTTGAGCGTGTGAAGACCGAATACCTCAAGGCCCTCTACGACGAGCAGCAGTGTGCTGAGAAGTTCACCTTCTCAGCCTTCATCCAGCACCACCTGCACCAGCAGCTGAAGCGCGCTGCCGACCACGCCCGCTCGCTTGGCATTGCCCTTATGGGCGACCTGCCTGTAGGCCTAAGCCGCGACAGCGAGGACATAAAGGAGCACCCGCAGTTCTTCTGCACCGACTGCAACGCAGGCACCCCACCCGACTCCCGCGAGCCGCAGGGCAACAACTGGGGACTGCCCACCTACAACTGGCCAACAGTTGATGACGACACAGCAAAAGCAGCACAGCAGCCGGAGGAAACGTTCTATGACTGGATGAACAGGCGCCTGACGTGGATGGAGCAGTACTTTGACGCCCTGCGTATAGACCACGCTCTGGGCTATTTCCGCATCTGGGAAATTCCTACCGACCAGGTGCAGGCCACGATGGGCCATTTCAGCCCGGCGCTGCCCCTGACGGCAGGCGAGATAGACTACTTCGGACTGCCCTTCAGGCGCGACTTCCTAACCCAGCCCTTCATCAGCGACAGGGTGGTAGACCGCATCTTCGGAATCCACGCACAGTATGTGCGCGACACCTTCCTTACACAGCGCCCATACGGCCTTTATGCCCTGAAGGAGGAGGTCAGCACACAGCGGCGCATAGAGCAGCTCTTCAGCGGGCGCAACGACGAGAACAGCCTCTGGATTCGCGACGGCCTGTACCGCCTTGTCAGCAACGTGCTCTTCATTGAAGACCAGCGACAGCCGGACATGTTCCACCCACGCATCATGGTTTGGCAGGAGCCTGTGTTTGAAGCCCTGTCATCAGAAGAGAGGGATGCCTTCATGCGTATTTACAACAACTACTATTACCAGCGCCACTCCATGTTCTGGGGATCTGTGGGCTACAAGCGTCTTGGCCGTCTCGCAGGCTCTACCCACATGCTGCTGTGCGCCGAGGACCTTGGACCACAGCCCGATTGCGTTGCTCCGGTGCTTGACGCCCTGCGGATTCCTTCGCTCGAAGTGCAGCAGATGCCTAAGCAGGCCGGAATGGAGTTTGCCCACCTTGACGCCAACCCCGTGCGCAGCGTGGCTACTATTACCACTCACGACATGGCCCCACTACGGCTGTGGTGGCAGGAACAGCCCGAGCAGGCACAGCGATACTACACCACCATGCTGCAGAAACAGGGCCGCGCTCCGGAGCAGCTACCGGCACACCTGGCCGAGGAAATTATAGCACGCCACCTCTACTGCCCCTCCATGCTCTGCATACTGTCACTACAGGACTGGCTTGCCATGGACCAGGAACTGCGCTCAAAGCAGACACGCCAGGAGAGGATAAACACTCCGGGCGACCCATTCAACCGATGGCAGTGGCGCATGCACATCACAATTGAGCAGCTTGCGGCTGCAGAGAAATACAACAAGAAACTGCACACAATGATTGTACGCAGCAAAAGGTCTTAACATAACTATTAAAGAATGAAACACATTACTATAATGGCCGGAGCCAGGCCAAACTTCATCAAGGTGGCTCCGCTGATAAGGGCAATAGAAAAGAACGGGCAGGCACGATACAGCTTGGTATTTGCCGGACGGCAAGATGACCCCACACTTGAAGACTCTCTCTTCAGTGACCTGCAGATGCCGCGTCCAGACGTCTGCCTCGACGTAGACAGCACCAGTCTCAACGAGATTACAGCTCAGGTGATGGGGAAGCTCGATGCCCACTTGGAACAGAACCCTACCGACGTGGTCATCGTGGTTGATGACCTTGCCTCAACCATGGCAGCTGCCATAGTGGCAAAGAAGCGCGGCCTGAAACTGGCTCACCTCGTGGCCGGAACTCGCTCGTTCAACATCCAGATGCCAAAGGAGGTGAACCGCCTGGTCATTGATGCCCTCTCCGACTACCTTTTCACAGCCGGAGTGAAGAGCAACAGCATTGCAACACGCGAGCAGGCCGAGACCTCGCAGACATACATGGTGGGCAACATACTGATGGACACCCTGCGCTTCAACCACCAGAGGCTAAGAAAACCAGCCTTAGACATAGAGGAAGGAAAATACCTGGTGTTTACACTCAACCGAAAGGTTTTACTTGCCAACGAAGAGAAAATCAGCCAGATGATTGCCACCATTACCGAAAAGGCCGGCGGACTCCCCATCATTGCCCCACTGAGAGGGCCTGCCGCCTCGCTAATCTCAAAGCTCCGCTCCTGCTCTGCTGGCTTGCTGCCAAAAGGAAGCGAGAACCCTCAATTCTCAAACTTCAAACCAGTTCCTCCCCTGCCCTACCTGGAGTTTGGCTGGCTCACCGCCCACGCCAAAGGCATCATTACCGACAGCGGCAACGTGGCTGAGGAAGCTACATTTAATAATGTGCCGTGTATCACGCTCAACAGCTATACCGAGCACCAGGAGACTGTAACCATAGGTACCAACGTCCTCGTGGGCGAAGATCCTCTGCGTCTGGGCGAAGAGGTGAGCCGCATGGTAAGTGGCCAGTGGAAGCCCGGTGCCCTACCCGACCGCTGGGACGGACGCACCGCCGAGCGCATAGTCAGCATTGTCATGGAAGCTTAGCCAGCAGACAATCTGTCTCTTTTCTATGTCATTCTGTCAGCCAACTGCATTAAGGCACAGCCTTTGTGCGTTGGCTGATAGATTATTAACATAACTTAGAAAGGAGAAATAATTATGACACTCGACAAATTTACAATCAAGGCCCAAGAGACCATCCAGCAGGCTGTCAACCTTGCCCGCCAGAACGGCCAGCAGTCCATTGAGCCGGTACATATCATGAAGGCCCTGCTCGACAAGGGCCGCGACGTGACGGGCTTTATATTCCAGAAGCTTGGCGTAAACAGTCAGCAGATTGACATGCTCTGCCAGCAGGAGCTGCAGCACCTGGCACGTGTTCAGGGCGGCGAGCCTTACCTGTCAAACGATGCCAACAAGGTGCTCCTCAAGGCTCAGGAACTGTCACAGGAGCTTGGCGACGAGTTCGTCAGCGTGGAGCCCGTCCTCATGGCCCTG
>JAFTAR010000119.1 GCA_017455495.1 Prevotella sp. | reverse complement strand
GCATGAAAGGCCACGTGCGCGGCGGCGGCTCACTGACGGCACTGCCCATCATCGAGACACAGGCAGGCGACGTCTCTGCCTACATCCCCACAAACGTAATCTCTATCACCGACGGTCAGATATTCCTTGAGAGCGACCTCTTCAACCAGGGCTTCCGTCCCGCCATCAACGTAGGTATCTCTGTGAGCCGCGTAGGTGGATCGGCACAAATCAAGTCCATGAAGAAGGTGGCCGGTACGCTGAAGATTGACCAGGCACAGTATCGTGAGCTGGAGGCCTTCTCGAAGTTCTCGTCCGACATGGATGCCGTTACGGCAATGACCCTTGACAGAGGCCGCAAGAACAACCAGCTGCTAATCCAGCCGCAGTACAGCCCTATGCCCGTGGGCGAGCAGGTGGCAATTCTCTATTGCGGTGTGCACGGACTGATGCGCGAGGTGCCCATTGACAAGGTGCGCCAGTGCCAGGACCAGTTCCTCGACAAGCTGCGTTCTTCTGCTCCTGAGGTCATTGAGACGCTGGGTGCCGGAAAGATAGACGATGAGACCACGAAGAGAATAGAGGCTGTCATGGCCGACATTGCAGGAACTTACAAAGCCTGATAGCTTATGCCAAGTCTGAAAGAGATTAAAGGGCGCATAGCCTCCGTCAACTCTACTCGGAAGATTACGTCTGCCATGAAAATGGTGGCAAGTTCCAAGCTGCACCACGCACAGGTGGCAATACAGAACATGCTGCCTTACGAGACTTTGTTGGAGCATATACTGAAAAGCTTCCTTGCAGCCGAGGCTGAGGCACAGACCATCTACGACCAGGAGCGCCCCGTGAAGCGGGTCGCCCTGGTGGTGTTTGCAAGCAACTCCTCGCTCTGTGGCGGCTTTAATGCCAACACTATTAAGTTGATGCAGCAATGCGTTGCCAACTATGTGCAGCAGTTAGGTGCCGAGAATGTGGAAGTTTACCCTGTTGGCCGCAAGGTGACAGAGAAAGCCACTAAGCTTGGCTACAACGTGAAGTCTGTAACAGACAGCGCTGACATGGTAGACCACCCCAGCGTGTCGCCATGCATAGAACTGGCCATGCACTTAGGCGAGCGCTTCGCCAAGGGCGAGATTGACAAGGTAGAGCTGATTTATCACCACTTCAAGAGCGCAGGCTCGCAAATCCTCACCCGCAAGACATTCCTTCCGATTGACTTGGAGACAGAGCTGGAACGCGACCATGAGCGCGACCTTACTTCAACTGTCACTACCCAGAAGGCACAGGAATATCTGAAGCGGAGGGGAAGAAAAAACCAGGAAAGGGAGCAGGAGGAGACAAAGCCGCTCAACGACAACTTCATAGTGGAGCCAGACATGGACACTGTCCTCTCACAGCTCATACCAAAGTTGGCTCACCTCATGCTCTACACAGCACTGCTTGACAGCGTGGCATCAGAGCATGCAGCAAGAATGGTGGCCATGCAGACCGCCACAGACAATGCAGACGAACTGCTGCGCCAGCTTAACCTGCAGTACAACAAGAGCCGCCAGCAGGCCATCACCAGTGAGCTGCTTGACATTGTGGGAGGTTCTGTAAACAACTAAATTACAACAATGGCAAAAGAACTGAAAGATTTAACAAAGCGCGCCGACAACTATAGCCAGTGGTACAACGACCTTGTGGTAAAGGCCGACCTCGCTGAGCAGTCGGCCGTTCGCGGATGCATGGTTATCAAGCCCTACGGCTACGCCATCTGGGAGAAGATGAAGCAGCAGCTTGACAAGATGTTCAAGGCTGAGGGAGTGCAGAATGCCTACTTCCCCCTGCTCATACCCAAGTCGTTCCTCAGCCGCGAGGCAGAACATGTGGAGGGCTTCGCCAAGGAGGCCGCCGTTGTCACCCACTACCGCCTGAAGGCTGCTGATGGCGGAGTGGTGGTAGACCCCGCAGCAAAGCTGGAGGAGGAACTCATCATCCGCCCCACCAGTGAGACCATTATCTGGAACACCTATCAGAACTGGATTCACTCCTGGCGCGACCTGCCACTGAAGTGCAACCAGTGGTGTAACGTGATGCGCTGGGAGATGCG
>JAFTAR010000118.1 GCA_017455495.1 Prevotella sp. | reverse complement strand
TTTGTTTTTAAACACGAATTACCACGAATTAAACATGAATTATTCAAAAATTAATTTAATGATAAATTCGTGTAGAATTCATGGAAATTCGTGTTAAATAAAAATTCTCATGAATAATGTAGGTTATAACTTCTAATGACCAACTTGGGTATAAAAGGCCCCAGGTGCAACAGGTCTTTAGAAACGAATTGTCATAATGCGCATAATCTGTCCCGCTAATTATTGTAATTATTCAAATTTGTGGATAAAATTATGGTAATTATGGTAATTTGTTTCCTTATAACTTCTAATGACCAACTTAGGTGCAACAGGTGCAACAGGTGCAAGAGGTGTAACTTCAGTCCTATCCTCAAAGACAACATTTACAACTATGGACAACATTTCCATTACAAAAATTTCCCTGGAGTAATACAACCACCCACAAGATTCTTGCGGAAACCGTCAAGAATATTAATTTTTGGTGCATAAACACAACAAAATGTTATTTTTTCTTGCACGGGAAAAAGAAAATGTTTAACTTTGCGGGCTGAATAACTATTTTCGGAAGCAATAAAGGTAACACTTTTTATATTAACATTAACCAAATTAAGTACATTATGAGTAAAAGATTCACTTCTTTACTGGTAGGTGCCCTCGCAGTAGTGCTGCTTGGAGCACCAGTACAGGCTCAGACCTTTGCACGCAGAGCTGCTGCCAACAATGGCAACAGGATTCTGACGCATCAGGTTGTGAAGCCCGGACAGTATGCCGAGCAACACAAGGCCGCTCTGGCATATCAAGAGAAAGCAAGGGAGGCACAGGCTACACAGGCCACTGTGCAGGCTGTCTCAAAGGCACCAACCACACAGCTGGACAGGACGATGCATGCTCTTTCTGCTACTGCCCTTGCTACAGACATTAGGCTTGGCTCTTTTGAAAGGCCTCTCCCTTTCCGTGCTCCATTACGCCAGCTCACAGAGACTGTTGATGAACATGGTATAATAGTTGCTCCCGCTGAAGGCGAGACAAAGTACTATACCCGTGGAGGCTCTGCTTATCAGTATAATTCATCCAGCAGGTCTTCTAATCTGACAGTGCAGGACGGCCATATTGAAATGGTTGAGTGCGCCGACGGTACTGTATATGTAAAGGATCTTATGTATTCCTACGCCAATGGAGTATGGTATAAAGGCCAAAAAGAAGGCAATACAGTTACCTTTAATGTTGGTCAGCCTGCATATTATAGTGCCCAATGGGCTATTACCATTAGCATCAACTGGGCCGATGCCACTGTAAACGGCAATGTATGCAGCAATGCTGTCAGGGATCACTCTCTTGAAACAATTGTTTTCCAGATTGACGGCGATGTTCTGACTCTTCAGGGAACTTCTGAGACCAAGGTACTCGGCATGTTCTATGATGACGATGATTCATGGAATGGCAACTGCGACTTTAACTCCGTATGGACTTACGACGCAAACTACTCTCCAGCTGCTACCGAGCTTGTTCAGCTGCCCGAGGGCGTTCAGACTGAGCAGTGGTATTCAAAAATAGACGATAAAAATGGTAATATTACTATTGCGTTCAATGGCAATGATGTTTACGTAAAAGGCATCAGCGCAAATTATCCCGAGGCATGGATCAAAGGCACTATCAATGGCGAAAATATAGTATTTGCAAAGAACCAATACCTCGGTGCATACTACACCTACAACATCTTCTTGGCAAGTATTGACGAAGCTGGTAACCTGTCTGATTTTGTGATGGCATACGATGCTGAAGCAAAGACAATGATTGGCTACTACTTTATAGAGAACGCTGCTGATGACAAGATATTTCCCCTCAATTACTACTATTCTGTTATAATCCAAGCCGATGAATTCGAAGAGCCTACCATCGCTACTGGCGACCCTGTTGACACCCTGCCCTACGAGAACTCTCTCAACACTGAGGAAGAGCAGGCTCAGCTTGGCATCTTCGATGCTAATGCCGATGGCAAAACATGGTCATTTGTTGCTGGAGAAGCTCAGTATTCATACAACAGCGCAAATGAAGCCGATGATTGGCTGGTGACACCCGCCGTATACCTTGAGGCCGGAAAGACATATCGCTTTGGCATGGACGTACGTGCAAGGTCTGCTTATTACACTGAGCGAATTGAAGTAGCAATGGGCACCGAGGCAAAGGCTTCTGCCCTGACAACTGTAGTAATAGAGCCCACCGTTGTGGATTGGACAAGTAATGAAACTCTTGAGAACGAGGGGATTACTGTTGCTGAGAGCGGCTACTACTACTTCGGTGTTCACGCTATTTCCGACGCAGACCGCTACTATCTCTATGTTGACAATATCGTTGTTGAGTTAGGCATTCTGCCCACCTCACCTGCTGCTCCTTACTTCACCAGCATCGTTCCCGACCCATACGGACTGAACAAGGCCACCATCACCGTAGTAGCTCCCAGCACCAACATTGCAGGCGAACCGCTTACCGAGAACATCAGCATCGCTATCAAGCGCGATGGCGCCGAGGTGAAGCGCTTTGACAATGTGCGTCCGGAGGACACCAAGGTATATGTTGACTTCGTTGACCAGTCAGACGAGCACACCTATCAGGCTATAGCCTACACGGCTGACGGCAAGCGCGGCGGCAAGAGCGAAGTTGCTTCTGTACTCATCGGCCTTGACGTTCCCAACCTGGTTGAGAACGTGGTTGCCTACGAGTTGGAAGACGGCAGCGTGAACATCTCTTGGGATGCTGTTACAACAGGTCTTAACGACGGTGCTATCGTTGCTGACGACATCAAATACCTCGTCTGCGTAGCAAAAACCGAATACGAAGAATTCATGGGCTATCTGTTCCCCTACACCATTCTTACTCCGGTGATTGAAACCGCCGAACTGAATGTCAACGTTGATCTTAACTACGATGGCGAACAGACAGTGGAGCAGCTTGCAATCGTTGCTGTAAACGGCGCTGTTGAGGATGTTGAAGATTATCTTGAGGAAATAGCCGACTACGCTTCTCAGGCTGTATTCTTCGTAGGTGCACCCACCGCAATGCCTATTGAGGAGCACTTCGGCGAGGCAGTGCCTATTGCTTGGTACTTCGATGCAAGTGCTGAGGTTGAGGGTGTTTATTCCGAGGACAACAGCGATGATGAGGGTTACGCAGTATCACTGACAGCTCAGGACGGCGACGGCACCGCTTACATCCAGTTTGGCAAGATTGCCATGGGCCAGGCCACTAACCCGATGTTCGTCATTGACGCCAAGAGCACCGATGCCAACAACAAGATTAGGGTCGAGGTGCAGACTGCCGACGGCAAGTCTACCCTGGTGAAGGCCGTGAAGCTCGGTGAGGAGTACAACACCTACAAGATTTCGCTGGCCGACTTCAAGGGCCAGACCTTCGTAAAGGTTAAGGTTAGCTTCGAGATTGCCGAAGGCAGCGAAGTTTTGGTTGACAACGTTAACATCCTTGACGTGCTTGACTACAACCTCACCGCAGCCATCAGCGCTCCTGAGAGCGTGAAGGCAGGCGACAGCGCCCCCGTGGTGATCACCGTTAAGAACTTTGGCGAGAAGGCTGCCAAGGGCTTCACCGTGAAGCTCTTTGCCAGCGACGAGAACGACGACGTTGAGCTGCTCAACGAGGAGGTTACCGAGGCTCTGGCTTCATTTGACAAGCTGGTAATCAACGCTGAGTTCCCCACCACCATCTTTGACGATGAGCGCGAGGTGAACCTCAACGTGGAGGTGGTCTATGCAGACGACCTTGACAAGACTGACAACAAGGCTGATACCGACATCATCGTGAAGCAGAGCTCTGCTGCCGCTCCTGAGAACGTTGTAGCAGAGAAGACTGCCAACGGCGTGAAACTCAGCTGGACTGCTCCTGCTACCTCTGACGAAGGCTACATTGCTATCCGCCACTTCAATGTTACCGACCAGTATGTACTGCTCGTTGACGACATCAACTACAGTACTGGTGACGGCGAGGTCTTCAATGTGGACTTTGAGGCTGGCCTGCCTGAGGGCTGGAATATCCTTGACAACGACGGCGACGGATACACATGGGCACTGCAAGACATGTCTAACAGTCAGAAGAGTGCACATAGCGGTAACTTCTGCCTGCGCTCCGACAGTTATGACAATGATCTTGGCGCTCTTACTCCCGACAACTGGTTCGTTTCTCCGAAGACCAAGCTCAACGGTACATTCTCATTCTGGGCATGGGGTTTGGATCCCAGCTACGCTGCTGAGCACTTCGCAGTGTTCATGTCAACCGACGGCGACAACTTCGATCAGATTAGCGAGGAGTTCGTTGCAACCGGCGACATGACACAGTACAGCGTCGAAATCCCGTCAGTCTCAGTTGTTGCCTACAACATCTACGTTGACGGTGAGCTCTTCCAGAGCACAACCGAGACCAGCATTGAGCTTGCTGAGGTGAGCGCAAGCAGCACGTTCGCAGTGAGCGCTGTCTATGCTAATGGTAAGGAGAGCCGTCCTATAGTAGTTGCCATCAGCGGTGCCAACCAGGAGATTACCGCCATTGAGCAGATTGCCACCAACGGCCAGGCCGTTGACATCTACTCTCTCGACGGACGCATGGTTCGCCGCCAGGCCACCACGCTTGAGGGTCTCCGCGGTGCATACATCATCAACGGCCGCACAGTCCTGGTGAAGTAAGCATTTGCCGACATTTATCAAAAAAAGAGTGCGGGCCGCATGGTTCGCACTCTTTTTTTGCCTTAGTTAGAAAAAGATTTAGTAATTTTGCAGCCCATTAGGAGCGCTACAGAAAAGATGAACGACGAGAGGAAGCCAAAGGGCGTGCTGCGGTCGATAGACTACTGGACCATACTGATATACATGGCCCTGCTCACCATGGGCTGGATCAGCGTGTGCGGTGCCAGCTACGACTATGGCAGCGACACCGACCTGCTCTCCCTGTCCACGCGCTCCGGCATGCAGATAGTATGGATAGGCACGTCGCTGCTGCTTGGCATAGTGCTGCTAACGCTCAACGACGAGTATTACGAGATGTTTGCCTACGTCATCTTCGGCCTGCTCCTGCTGCTGCTTTTCGCCACCATCTTCAACCCCCACAGCATAAAGGGCTCGCGCTCATGGTTAGTGCTGGGGCCGCTGCGCCTGCAGCCGGCCGAGTTTGCCAAGTTTGCCACTGCCCTGGCCCTGGCCAAGTTTATGTCGCGGCGCGACTACGACATACAGCGGTGGCGCGACTTTGCCGAGACTGTTGGCATCATCATGCTCCCCATGCTCTTCATAGTGATGCAGCGCGAGACGGGCTCAGCACTGGTATACCTCAGCTTCTTCCTCGTGCTCTACCGCGAGGGAATGACGGGCAGCATACTCTTCACCGCCGTTGCCATGGTGTTCTACTTCGTGGTGGGCATACGCTACAGCGAGCCTCTGCTCTTCGACACTCCCACCCACATAGGGCGCTTCGTGGTGCTCCTGGCAATACAGGTGTTCGCCACCATAATGGTGGGCATATACACAAAGCGGTGGCAGCAGTCGCTCACGGCACTCGCCGCCTGCGTTGGCCTGACACTGGCATGCCTGCTCTTCTCGCTCTATGTCATTCCCTTCAACATCTACTGGGTGCAGCTTGCTTCATGCGTGCTGCTCATAGCATGGCTGCTGTGGCAGGCCTACAGCTCGCAGATGCGCGAATACTTGTGGATAGGACTGTTCACCATAGGGTCGGTACTGTTCTTCCACGGTGCCGACTACGCCCTGAACAACGTGCTTGAGAAACACCAGCGCACCCGCATCAACGTGCTGCTCGGCCTTGAGGAGGACCTTCGCGGCGCGGGCTATAACGTACACCAGAGCGAGATAGCCATCGGCTCGGGCGGACTGGAGGGCAAGGGGTTCCTAAACGGCACGCAGACAAAGCTGAAATACGTGCCCGAGCAGGACACCGACTTCATCTTCTGCACCGTGGGCGAGGAGGAGGGCTTCCTCGGCGCCGCCGGCGTGCTTCTGCTGTTCTTAGCGCTCATACTGAGGCTCATTCACTTAGCCGAGCGACAGCCAACCACCTTCGCGCGCGTATATGGATATTGTGTGCTCTCCGTATTCCTCTTCCACGTCTTTATCAACGTAGGCATGGTGCTTGGCCTCACCCCCGTGATAGGCATTCCCCTACCCTTCTTCAGCTATGGCGGCTCGTCGCTCTGGGGCTTCACCTTCCTGCTGTTCATCTTCCTGGCCCTCGACGCCCGCCGCAACAAGGAAGCCAAATAAAGTAAAGCGATGCAGACTATGGAACAGAACTCAACACCAGGCTTTGCCGCCACCGTGGGCTTCTTCGACGGGGTGCACCGCGGCCACCGCTACCTTATAGACCAGCTCAAGGACGAGGCGGCAAGACACGGGCTGAAGAGCATGGTAATAACCTTCGACCGCCATCCACGCCAGGTGCTTTGCCCCGACTGGCAGCCACAGCTGCTCACCACTCTTGAGGAGAAGCAGCTGCTGCTCAGCACTACCGGCGTTGACAGCATCACGGTGCTGCCGTTCACCCCGGACTTGGCGCAGCTCACTGCCCGCCGGTTCATCAGCGAGGTGCTGGCCGCACAGCTCGGCGTGAAGCTGCTGCTCACGGGCTATGACAACCACTTCGGCCACCGCACTGCCGACAGCAAGGAGGGCTTCCATGAATACGTAGACTACGGGCGAGAGGCCGGTGTGGAAGTGGTGAAAGCCATGCCGCTCGCCGCCCATGAGAACGACTTCGGGCAGGCCTGCGTCTCCTCATCTTTCGTTCGCCGCCTGCTCTGCGAGGGCATGGTGGAACAGGCTGCTGAGTGCCTTGGCCGCCAGTACAGCATCAGCGGCACCGTGGTGCATGGCCACGAGCAGGGGCGCCTGATGGGCTTCCCCACGGCCAACATGCAGGTGCTGCCCGCCACAAGACTCATACCTCTGGGGGGAGTCTATGCCGTCAGGGTGCGCCTGCCCCACTCCACCGAAGAGCTGCCCGCCGTGACAAACATCGGCACAAGGCCCACCTTCGGCTCTGCTCAGCAGCAGACCGTAGAGACCTATATCCCCGACTTCTCCGCCGACCTCTACGGACAGACCATCAGCATCAGCTTCGTGGCCCGGCTGCGCAGCGAGAGGAAATTCAGCTCCACCGCAGAGCTGGCAAGGCAGATGGCAATGGACGTGGAGCGCCTTAACAGGAACAAATAGCTTTCTTAACAACGAATTAAGACAAATACATCTTTCGCATGTTTATAAAAACCACGGATTACACGGATTGCACGGATTAATTAATATGTACAAAGCATTCATCTACCTTTTCACGTTCATCTGCATACAGTTTGGAGTACAGTTTGGCGTCGTAGCCGCCTATACCCTCATAACCGGCCAGCCAAGTGAAGAGCTGTCAGCCTGGTGGAACATAGCCATCATGGCCGGCTACTCGCTCGTCACCATAATAGTGTTCATTGCAGCCCGGTGGTTCTCGCCCTCGCGCAGCTACGTCCGCAGCCATCCCTGGGCAGTGATGCTGTGGAGCGCCATAGCCGCCCTGGGAGCCATAGTGCCGTCGATGGCGCTGCAAGAGCTGTTGCCCGAATGGACCGGGTGGGCGCGCGAGCTTGCAGAAAGCACAGAGCAACAGCTCAACAGCATAATGCAGGTAGGGCCTGCCGGCTACATGGTGATAGCCCTGCTGCCGCCAGTAGTGGAGGAGATGGTATTCCGCGGCGCCATACTGCGCGCACTGCTGCAGTGGAAGCCGCAAAGGAAGTGGATAATGATAGCCCTGTCGGCTGCCATCTTCGCTTTGGTACATGTAAATCCGGCACAGATGCCGCACGCCTTCCTCATAGGACTGCTCTTAGGCTGGATGTTCATGCGCACAGGCAGCATAGTTCCGGGAGTGGTGTACCACTGGACCAACAACAGCGCTGCCTACGCCATGTTCCACCTGGGCCACAACCCGCAAAGCCTGAGCGACCTCTTCGGCCCGGAGCAGCTCCGCGTGGTGATGGCAGTGCTCTTCTCGCTGTGCATACTGCTGCCGGCACTGTTCCAGCTGAACATGCGCATGAAAAATGTCAGTGACAAACCACGATGAAACGGGAACTTATTGATTCCGCACACTGACACAACGTCGTTTTTTTCTTTTTTTTGCCTAAAACTGTTTGCAGAGTCGAAAAAAAACATTACTTTTGCAAGCTGTAAACTTAAAAACCACTTCGTCGGCCAAGATGAAACGACTACTTGTCTTATACCACATATTCCTGCTATGCTTCCTGACGGCCTCCAGTCAGGATCTTCGCGAGCTGCACCACTTTGACGATGTCAACAGCAACCTTGAAGGCCACATCACACAGATAGTACAGGACCGCAACGGATTTATCTGGTTAGCCACGTGGAACGGCCTGTTCCGCTTCGACGGATATGAGTTCTGCCGCCTGAAGCCCCTTGCCGGCGACGGATGCTCAATGACCAGCGACCGAATACGCGACATCTGGCTGTCAAAGGACGGCGACATCTTCCTGAGGTCGGACGACGGCCGCTTCCGCTTTGACATCAGCGAATACCGCTTCTGCGACATCACCACCGACGAAGAAATGGCCGAATCGGAAGAGACACTGCACTCTCAGACACTGAAAGGCTCGAAGATTGGCAACATGCTGCAATACATAGACCCGCAGGGCCTCTACTGGCAGGTGATCCACAGCGTGCTCTACTGCAAGATGCGCACCGAGTCGCCCATAATGCCGCTGCAAATGGAACAGGAAGCCAGCGTGGCCAACATTTCACGCGACAACAAAGGACGCATCTGGGTCACCACGAAACAAGACGCCACTGTGAGGCTGCTCACACCTGAGGGCAACGACATAGGATACCTCACACCATCGGGAGCATTGTCAACGACATACGCATCGTTCGGCCACCCTATCTATACTGTCTACCAAATGCGCGACGGCTCTATATGGTTAGGAAGCAAGCCCGACGGACTGTTCAGACTAAAGGAGACGGGGAGCGGCAACTTCACCGTGGAACATATACCACAGTTGCAGAGGGGAAGCGTGTACTCGCTGGCCGAAGACAACAACGGCCGCCTTTGGGTGGGCATGCTGGGTGACGGACTGGCATGCGTGGAGAACCCTGATGACAGCAACCCCACTATAGCCAGGGACCTGGCCGGATACCCCAATGACAGCGTGGCAAAGCGCGTGAGGAGGGTGTATATAAACAATAACAACATCCTTATGGCCACCACGAACAACGGCATCGTAATAGGCCAGCTGAAGGACAACACCAACGACATACAGTTCAAGCGCCACGGCAGGGATTTCCGCCGCCCGAGCAGCCTCTACTGTAATGCCACAATGGACATGGTTGAGACCACCGACGGCCGGCTGTTCGTAAGCACCGAGACCGACGGCATCTACGAGATAATATCTCCCGACCTGCTGGCCGACACCCTTTCCTTCAAACGCTATAACGTGGAAAACGGCATGCTGCCCTCCGACATGATTTGCGCCATGGCCCAGGGAGCCGACGGACAGCTGTTCGTGGCCTGCGACCACCAGATAGTGAACCTTGACGTTCGCCACGGAACATTCGAGAACATGGGCCACCTGTTCTTCCGCCACCAGTACCACTTCACCGAAGCAAATCCCCTGCTGCTCAGCAACGACCGCTGGCTTATAGGCACCACCGAGGATGCCTTCCTGCTCCCGCAGAGCCTGGCACACCGCAGCGACTACCAGCCGCGGCTGCTGCTTACAGGCATCAGCATACAGAACAAGCAGAAAATGCTGAACGTGGAGACCATTGACACTTTGGTACTGAAGCCGGCAGAGCGAAACGTCACCATACACTTTGCCGCCCTGGACTATACAGACCCGGCTGCCATCAAGTACCAGTTCCGCCTCGGCACCGACTCTACTTCGTGGAACAACATCGGCACCGACCACTCCGTGACGCTGCTTGACCTGAGACCTGGAACCTACACCCTGTCACTGAGGTCAACAAATGCCGACGGCCAGTGGACCAACAACGTGCGCAGCCTCACAATCATCGTAGAGCCGACATTCTGGGAAACGCCTTGGGCCACCATGCTCCTCATACTTATGGCAGTGGCTGTCCTTACATCGGTATGCATGACTTGGCTGTATATCAGAAGGATAAGAAAGCGCCAGCAGGACACTCTGGCACGTTACCTGGAACTGCTTGAGAAACAAGCTGCCGCCAAGCAACAAGAAGACAGCGGCGAAAAGACTGACGTCAAGACAGCAGAAAACTGGGAAGACAATGCATCGCAGACACCAGTCAGCAACGATCCCTTCATGCAGAGCGTGATAGAATATGTGGAGAAAAACATCTCAAACAGCGAAGCCGACGTGAGCCAGATGGCAGATGCCTGCTCCATGAGCCGCTCGGCACTGCAAAGACATATCAAGCAGGCTACAGGACTGACACCAGTGGAATTCCTCAGGGAAGCCAGGATGAACCATGCCCGCCAGCTGCTGAGAACCACGATGCAGACGGTGTCGGAGGTGGCTTACAACTGCGGATTCAACGATCCGAAGTATTTCAGCCGCTATTTCAAGAACTCTACTGGCATGTCGCCGTCAGAGTTCAAGCAGAACACAGGAAGCTGAAAGACGCAACGCTTTTCTTAACTTATTACAACTTTCGAATATAATAAAACAACCACGGATTAAAGGATTTATGGGATTACCCACCTTCGTGACTAAGCCATAATTGGCAGATTACACGGATTTTTACACCTCGGGGAATCGCGGCTTTAGCCGCTGTAATCCCAAAACAATCAACCATAGGAAACAGTAGAGAAAGAAGCAAATCCCCAAAATCCCTTAATCCGTGGTTCAAAAAAGAACTTGAGAAACTTGAATTATCTTAATACTACTTTCGAATATAATAAAACAACCACGGATTAAAGGATTTATGGGATTACCCACCTTCGTGACTAAGCCATAATTGGCAGATTACACGGATTTTTACACCTCGGGGAATCGCGGCTTTA
>JAFTAR010000117.1 GCA_017455495.1 Prevotella sp. | reverse complement strand
GTCGCGACTGGCAGTACTTTGTTCTGCTGGGCGGAGAGTACCTTCTTCCACAAGTTCCACGTAGCGCCCAATCGCAGCCTCCAGTTCGCGGCGCATCCGTGAATATGCAAGCAGGCCGAAGGGCATGCTGCGGTCGAGATTCACAAGCAGGTCAACATCGCTGTCCTCCCGCTCTTCCCCCCGGGCGAATGAGCCAAAGAGCCAGGCCTTCACTACGGGCTGCGTCTTGAAGTAGTCGGCTATCAGTTGTGTCATTGTCTGCCGGTTCATATAGCTTCCTTTTTCCTTACTGCCTGCAAAGATAGCAACTTTCCGCGGAAGTGCAAAACAAATCGGGAAAAAGAAGGAAAAAAATAATTTTTTCTTTTGCTTTTCGCTCACTTATTCGTACCTTTGCAGGCGATTATGGACAAGGACATTTATATACTTGCAATAGAATCGAGCTGCGACGACACGTCGGCAGCAGTTCTTAAGGGAGAGCTGCTGCTGTCTAACGTAACAGCTTCGCAGGCTGTACACGAGGCCTACGGCGGCGTGGTGCCCGAGCTGGCAAGCCGCGCCCACCAGCAGAACATTGTGCCGGTGGTGAGTGAAGCCATAAAGCGGGCGGGAATACAGAAAGAGCAGCTGTCGGCCATAGCCTTCACACGGGGGCCGGGGCTGATGGGGTCGCTGCTGGTAGGCGTGAACTTTGCCAAAGGCATGGCCCGCTCGCTCGGAATCCCCCTCATTGACGTGAACCACCTGCAGGGGCATGTCATGGCACACTTCATAAAAACCCTCACGAGCCCCACCGAAGGGAGGGATGTTAAGTCACATGAAGCTATAGGTAATCAGACATCCCCTCCTTTGGAGGGGCTTGGTGAGACTCATCCCCCCTACCCCTTCCTCTGCCTGCTCGTATCGGGCGGCAACTCGCAGATAGTCCTCGTGCGCGCGTATAATAATATGGAGGTGCTGGGGCAGACCATTGACGATGCTGCCGGCGAGGCCATAGACAAATGTTCGAAGGTGATGGGTCTGGGCTATCCCGGAGGGCCCGTTATTGACAGGCTGGCACGCCAGGGCAACCCCAAGGCCTACCAGTTCAGCGAGCCTCACATTCCAGGACTTGACTACAGCTTCTCGGGCCTGAAGACATCGTTCCTGTATTCGCTGCGCAAATGGCTGCAGGACGACCCAGACTTCATAGAGCACCACAAGGAGGACATAGCCGCCTCGCTGGAATGGACCATAGTGGACATACTGATGAAGAAACTGAGACTGGCCGTGAAGCAGACCGGCATAAAGCACGTGGCCGTGGCCGGAGGAGTGAGCGCCAACAACGGGCTGCGCAACGCCTTCCACGACCATGCCCGCCGATACGGCTGGACCATATACATACCCAAGTTCTCATACACCACCGACAACGCCGCCATGATAGGCATCGTGGGATACTACAAATACCTGGACAAGGAGTTCTGCCCAATAGATGCGCCGGCGTTTTCGAAAGTAACATTCTCGTGAACCCCCTAAGTTCTTGCCTTGCAAGCCAGCAAGCTGGAGCGAGGGGGCAGGGGGCCTGAACAAGCGCAGGTCCCTTGAAAGTATAACCCCAAAAAAGTCTGAGTATCACGCTTGTTCAGACCCCCACCCCCTTAACTCAGGGGGCGAAGAAGATGGATTTTGAAGGAAAGATTATCAGCAGGGAGATAAGCGAACTGCTGTGGGAAAGTGAAAAGACAGTGGCTACCGCAGAAAGCTGCACCGGCGGACGTATTGCCGAGGCCATCATATCGGTGCCAGGAGCGTCGAAATACTTCAAGGGCGGCGTCATCTGCTACGTGAACGAGGTGAAGGAAAACCTCCTCGGAGTGAGCCACGAGCTGCTTGAAGAGAAAACAGCCGTGTGCGAAGAGGTGGCCGTAGACATAGTGAAGGGAGCCTGCAAGGCCCTTAACACCGACTACGCCATTGCCGCAACAGGCATAGCAGGGCCGTCGGGAGGCACCAAGGACATACCCGTGGGAACCATCTGGCTGGCATGCGGCACAAGCGACAAGGTAGAGACCTTCAAAGTGGAGGAAGACCACGGCCGCGACATAAACCTGGCCATAGCCACAAACAAGGCCATGCAGATGCTCAGAGACTTCCTGAAGGCCGAAGAAGGCACAAAAGAAGAGGCTGAAAGTTAAAAATACTTAAGCGGGAATATAAATCTCAAAACACAAAACTCAGTTCTCAAATCTTTTTTGTACCTTTGCACCCTGTTTGGAGTAAGTTACTAAAAAGTACACACATTTAAAGAGTAGATAGAAATGTCTAAAGTTTGTCAAATCACAGGAAAGAAGGCACAGATAGGTAATAATGTGTCTCACTCGAAGCACCGCACAAAGAGAAGCTTCGACGTAAACCTGTTCAGCAAGAAGTTCTACTATGTTGAGGAGGACTGCTGGATTCAGTTGAAGATCAGCGCAGCTGGCCTTCGTTTGATTAATAAGGTAGGGCTCGATGCCGCTCTGAAGCAGGCCGTGTCAAAGGGCTTCGTCGACTGGAAAGACATTAAAGTGATAGGAGACTAATAACCATGGCAAGCAAGAAAGCAAAGGGTAACCGCGTCCAGGTAATTCTGGAGTGCACCGAGATGAAGAACAGCGGCATGCCTGGCACCAGCCGTTACATTACGACCAAGAACC
>JAFTAR010000116.1 GCA_017455495.1 Prevotella sp. | reverse complement strand
CCATGTCGGGCGAACCAATGGCGAACGCAGAGAACACTAACTGTTCTCTGCGCCGCCACAGGCGCGCTCACGGAATCGCTGCATGAGCCACTCGTCCTGTTCGCTGATGGTCATCCGGCTGTTGTCAAGCAACAGGGCATCGTCAGCCTGGCGCAACGGCGACACCTCCCGGTGGGAGTCAATATAGTCGCGCTCCTGCACGTTCTTCAGTATTTCATCGAAGTCGGCCTCCATGCCCTTCTGCCGCAGTTCGTCGTAGCGGCGCTGGGCACGCACCTCGGCACTGGCGGTGACAAACACCTTCAGTTCCGCATCGGGAAACACAACAGTTCCAATATCTCGGCCGTCCATTACCACGCCGCCGTCCTTGCCCATTTGCTGCTGCTGGCTCACCATGGCCTCGCGCACAAAGGGAAGGGCGGCGACGGGGCTTACATGGGCCGACACCTCCATGGTGCGAATCTCAGTCTCCACGCACTCCCCGTTGAGGTATGCGTCGGGGCGGCCTGTGCTCTCGTTCAGGCTGAAGCTCACGCGTATGTCGTCCATGCAGGCTTTCAGCCCCTCTGAGTCTACAGTGCCGTCGGCAGCAATGAGGCCGTGCCTCATGGCATAGAGTGTAACACTGCGGTACATAGCGCCCGTGTCTACATATATATAGCCCACCCTGCGGGCAAGTTCCTTGGCCATCGTGCTCTTCCCGCAGGAGGAGTGGCCGTCAATAGCGATTGTAATCTTTTTCATATATCTTTAATTAAGTTTCTCCAGTTTAGCCGACTTCTCCGGGTTGATGAACGAGAAGAGCGCGGCGCTGATAAGCAGCATGGCGGCTATCATGTAGAGCGGCAGGTTGTAGTTGCCCGACGACTCCACCAGCTGTCCGAAGAGTATTCCGCAGCAGAAGCCGCCCAGGTTTCCGGCCGTATTCATGGCTCCGCTTATAGTGCCAGCCCGCCGTCCGCCAATGTCTATGCACAGGGCCCAGGCCGAGGGCAGCATGAGGTCGAAGATGCCGAAACAGAGCGAGAGGAACACAAAAACAGCCATTTTACCGGGAATAAATGCCGCGAGGAACATGCACACGGCCGAGACTGCCAGCGAGGTGCTGCCAAGGGCCTTGCGCCCTGTCTTCAGTCCGTAGCGCCGGCTCAGGCGGTCGGTAAGGTGTCCGCCGGCTATGTTGCCTATCATGCTCATCACAAACGGAACGGCAACGGCGTAAGTCAGCTCTGAGCGGTCGAAGCCACGCCCTAACTCCATAAAGGTGGGAAACCAGCTGAAGAAGAACCATGAACCGAAGGCATAGAAGAAGTACATGACGCAGAGGAGCCAGACCTGAGGTGAGCGGACCCACCCCTTTTTGCTTGCTGCTGAAGGTTCAGAACTGTCTTCTGCTGTCACCATGTTCTTTGAGTCAGTGCTTCCCTCCCTCGCAGGGATAGACTGTGGGGTGGGGCGGTAATACCAATACCACACTGCAGCCCACACCACGCCCAAGGCTCCCAGCAGGTAGAAGGCTGCTCGCCAGCCCACCCACGCCATGACGGGTATCACCACAAAGGGTGTCAGCGCACCGCCCAAGCGGCTGGCGGCCCACACATAGCCTTGGGCCTTGCCAACCTCGTCCTTGCTGAACCAGCGGCTAATCACTCCGGTGCTGCACGGCGACGAACCGGCCTCGCCTATGCCGAACATGAAGCGTATGGCAAGCAAGGCCATCAGCGAGCCAGCCATGCCGGTGAAGGCGGTGAACAGTGACCACCACAACACTATCATTGCCAGCACTGAGCGGTGGCCGTAGCGGTCGCCCAGCCAGCCCATAGGTATCTGCATCAGGCCGTAGCTCAGTATGAACGCGCTCTGCACCCAGCCCCACTGCGAGGGCGACAGCTGCAGGTCGCTCATTATGGCTGAACCAGCCACGCTGATGTTTATGCGGTCAAGGAATGTCACCATGCCAAGAATGACGAGCATGGTGAGGATAATGTTCTTACGCTTCACAGTCTTCTGCTAATTTTCAGCTTTCACTTTTCATCTTTCACAGCCCTAAGAACTGGCGCAGCCCCTGCACTCCAAGCACCGGACTGCTCAGCACCGGCTTGCCGGTGAGTTCTGCCAGCCGCTGCTCCATGCGTGCCATAGACCCCTGTGCCAGCACAAAGACATCTACCTCGGGAGCTATACGCTGTGCCGCATCGGCTATGAGGCGGTCGTGGGTATCGCCGTCACCGCTCTGTCCTGCGGCAAAGGCACCATCGGCCAGACCCTCCACCAGCGTAACGTCGCGACCGGCCTTGGCGGCCTCGTTGCGCAGCAGACGGCAGGTGGGGTCGAGCGTGGTGCTCAGAGTAGAGATGACGCCTATGCGCTGCCAGCCCTGCACAGCCTTCGCTGCCATCGGCTGGTCTATGCGGAACACGGGGATGGGGGCATACTGGTTGCCATAGTCGGCCACGTCGCCCACACTGCTGCAGGTGTTGAACACCACCTGGGCACCAGCATCGGCAGCAGCTACATAGTGGCTCAGCAGGCGACGGCGAACGGCAGGCGTCACCTCGCCGGCTGCTATGACCTCCTGGATGAGGCTGTCATCGGCTATGTGGTTAAGCTTCACTTCGGGCAGGTACTCCCGGAAAATCTTGGTAAGGGGCTCTACAAGGGCCATTGCCGTGTGCACGGCTACTACTCTAATCATGTTCGTATTGGTTTTTAGGTCATTCTGAGCGCAAAGGTAAGAAAAAGAAAAGGAACGGCAAAAGAAAAAACGCTATTTCTTTGTACATATTAAAATAAAAATGTTTACCTTTGCAGCCAATAACACCAATAACAAACATATTTTTATCATGGTAGAAATCAAGAACGACAAGCTCACCGTAACGGTGGCATCGCTCGGAGCCGAGCTTCAGAGCATCAAGGACAGTGAAGGACGCGAATACCTGTGGCAGGGCGGCGAGAAGTGGCCGCGCCGCGCCCCAATACTTTTCCCCATAGTATGCAGCGTCAACGACGACACATATACCGTCGATGGCAAGGAGTACCACCTGCCCCGCCACGGCTTTGCTCGCGACACGGAGTTCAAGCTCATTGCCCAGGGCGAGCACAAGGTGACCTACGCTCTCCATGAGACCGAGGAGACGCTGAAGATATTCCCCTACTGCTTCAACCTGGCCGTTAGCTACCGCCTCGGCGGCAACAAGATCCATGTGGTGTGGCACGTTGAGAACACCGACACCCGCGAGATGCACTTCCAGATAGGCGGTCACCCGGCCTTTCTGGCTCCCGGCTGCAAGGAGGACGAGGAGCTGAAGGGCGTTATAGCTCTTGACAACAAGGCCCCCCTTAAGGCGCTGAAGAGCTACATCGACGGCTCGCACGAGATGACCGAGATTGACGCAGACGACATAAAGGACGGAATGATCCATTTCAACGACGAATTCTTTGCCAACGACTCGGTGAAGCTGCACAACTGCCAGACCCGCCAGGCCTCGCTGCTCAACCCCGACGGCTCGGCCGCAGTCACCCTTGACTACAAGTGCCCCATCATCGCCTTCTGGAGCCCCTACCAGAAGAAGGCGCCCTTCGTGTGCATCGAGCCGTGGTACGGCCTCGGCGATCCCCGCGGCTGGAAGGGCGACTTCAAGGACAAAATCTGCATGAACCACCTCCTGCCCGGTGCCTCGTTCATGAGCGAGTACACCATAACTATTGGCGAGTAAGAAACCATGAAGAGATTCAACACGGCGGGAACCTGCTTTCCCGATCAGCACTACATGGTCAACATTGACCGGCAGGTGGGCTATGCTGCCCGCCTTGTAGAGCAGGGAGAGTACTTCTGCATAAACCGCGGTCGCCAATACGGCAAGACCACAACGCTTGCCATGCTGGAGACGAATCTCACTGCAGAGGGCTTCGTAGTATTCTCCATCAGCTTTGAAGGGATGTCTGACAAGAACTTCAGCAGCATGGAGAGTATTCTCGCCGCAACGACGGAGGAGATGGGCAGCCCACTTGACTGGAAAGGCATAGCAAACCTGCCGGAGCGCTCCGAGCAGTTGCTTCGCAATGCCTTGAAAGCAAATGGGGAAACCATGGAGAAGAAGGACTTCACATATATGGTGAGAAACCTGTGCGCCACCAGCCGCTGCGTGCTCATCATTGACGAGGTGGACCAGGCAGGCAACTACCCTGAATTCGTGAAGTTCCTCGGACTGCTGCGCGAGATGTATCTCAAGCGGACAAAAATGCCCACATTCCAGTCGATAATCCTGGCTGGAGTGTACGACATCAAGAACCTCAAACTGATGATGCGCCCTGAGGAAGAGCACCAGTATAACTCTCCGTGGAACATAGCCGTCCCCTTCGACGTGGACATGAGTCTCCCTGCCGACGGCATTGCCGCCATGCTCGACGAATACAGGGCCGACCACAGCCTCAGCTTCGATGCAAAGGCCGTGGCACAACTCATCTACGACTACACGTCGGGATACCCGTTCCTCGTCAGCCGCCTCTGCCAGATAATAGACCAGAAACCTTACACTTGGGACAAGGAGGGCGTGCTCAACGCTATACGGTGTCTAACCACAGAACGCAACACACTCTTTGACGACATGGTGAAGAAAGTAGACCAATACCCGCTGTTGAAAGTCATGCTACGCGACATCCTTTTCTCTGGCAAACGGCGTGCTTTCGCTACTGATGAGAAATACATTCAGATAGCTGCCATGTTTAACTTCATAAAGAATGATAACGGCTCTGCTGCCATTGCCTGCCGACTGATAGAGACCAGGCTCTACAACCTCTTTATCGCGGAGGAGGAGAGTTCTGCCATCTTCGCCAGCGGACAGCTTGACAAGAACCAGTTCATCCATGACGGCACACTTGACATGCGGCACCTAATAGAGCGTTTCTCACTCCATTTCAATGACATCTACCGCCCCGGTCATGACGACCGCTTCGTGGAGGAGCAGGGCCGCAAGATATTCCTCACCTACCTGCGACCTGTCATCAACGGCATAGGCAACTACTACTGCGAGGCACAGACACGCGACCTTACGCGTACCGATGTTATAATAGACTATCTTGGACACCAGTACATAGTTGAACTGAAGATTTGGCGTGGCAACAGCTATCAGGAACATGGCCGGCAGCAACTGTCAGACTACCTGGACTACTACCACCTTGAGGAGGGCTACCTCGTCAGCTTCTGTTTCAACAAGGACAAGGAACCGGGTCTGCGCGAGCTATCCCTTGGCAATCGCACCATCATTGAGGCAATAGTTTAGGTCACATAGACATCACAATTGCCGCAGTCAGCTTTGCTGCCCACTGCGGCAATTATCTTTCTGTCTTATCTTTCCACGAGCAGATAGGTCATGCCATGCGCCTTGCGCCTGCTCTTGAAGCCGAAGCGGGGATAGTTGAGCACATAGCCTATCTGGGTAAGGCTGGCATTCCGCACGTCGGCATTGCCGTAGCGCGACCGCAGCAACTCCATGATTTCCGTCACCGTCATCCAGCGGCCCGCTTCTGCGTCATCGGGCTTGCGGAAGGTGGCGGCTATCATCTCCTCCAGGCCGTTTACCCGTTGGAATCGCTCATTTTCGCCGATGAGCACCTGCGTCTCGTCGTCGTCGAGCCAGTAGCGCACACCCTCCAGCACCTCGTGGCGCAGCTGTGCAAAGAGCTGACGGTGGTCCAGGGTGTCGGCGAAGTCAATGTCGCCAGTCACCTCCACGCATACGAAGCGGCGGCTGCCCGTAGGGTCGTTGAGTGGCTTGGTATCGTTTGTGGTGCCTATGAAAGAGGCGTAGCGGCGATACTGCTTCATGGCCTTGCCGTAAGGCGGGCGGAACTTCACGTCGGCCGTTGACAGCAGGTACTTCAGCAGCACCTGCTGGCGGGCGGTGGTCTTGTCGAACTCGTCGATGTTGATGAGTGCGAAGGAGGTGAGGCCCAGGTTCAGGTCGGTCTCATTCTTGAAGTTGATGCGGTCGTTATAGTAGTCGCGCAGCTGGCGGGGCAGCAGTATGCGGCAGAACGAGGTCTTGCCACAGCCCTGGCGACCTATTAATATAGGTACGAGGGCGTTGCCAGTCAGCGACGAGCGCCCCATCCAGTGGGCCACCATGCCCAGGAGCCATGTGTGCAGGTAGAGTGGCCAGTGTGGCTGGCTGGTGGGCACTCGGGCCGCCAGCTCCTTAACCCTGTCCTGGCCGTCCCAGCGCGGCAGACTGTCAAGGAAGTCGTTCACCGGGTCGTATTTCTCTATGCGCGGTGAGTCAATGAAACGGGCAATATCCTTGTCCCACGATTTCAGCCCCATCTCCTTGGCGCGGATGGTCATCTCGTTGCGAGCCTCATCGTCCAGGTCGCGGAACTCGAACGAAAAGCCGTTGCGCTCCCTGTACTGTGCCACACCCGTCATCACGTTCTTGCGCATCTCGTAGTTGGCATTGAGAAATATGTCGGTCTTCATCATCAGCACCGTGTCCTCAGGCACGCTCTGCAGCGGGCGGAAGCGGTGCTGCTCGCGGTACTTCTGCAGGTTCTCAACGGTATACACGGCCGAGAAAGTCTTCTTCACCAGCAGTTCGTCCTTCTTGAATATGGGGTGCTCCAGCGTCAGGGCCTGGGCCACGCCCATGGGAATCTGCTCCTTGAGGCATGCGGCTGCTATGCGCATCAGCAGCACTGCCAAGCGCTCCTCGTCGGGCACCTCGAAATAGCGGCCCAGCTCATTCTCTATTATAAAGAGGTAGTTCATCTGGTACGTGCGCTTCATTGTGCGGCCCGGCAGCAGCAGGTGCTCCATCTCGGGGGCGTCGGTGGCAAGGGAAAGGTTCTCTTTAGCACTCATCTCCAACGAACTCAGGGCTGGGGCATCGGCCTCGGCATAGAACGGCACCGCTTCGGGATTCCACCATAGGTCGGGGTCGGTGCTGAGGTATACCGTGCGGTCTATCCTCGGCTTTATGTTCTCAATGGTTACGTCAAGCTGTGCGCCGTAGGCCTTGCGTGCCATGTGGTAGAGGTTCTCATGGAACTGTTCTATCTCCTCTTCCTTCATGGGCAGGGTCTGCTTCTGCTGCGTCCGCTTGTCAGGAAACAGCTCGCCGCGACACACCATCTTCACGCTCCTGCCGCTGGCCCCGAGGAATGTCAGCATGGTCTGTGGCAGGCGCTTGGCTGCCTCGCGTATGGCAATGGCCTCGTCGTAGCCAGCCAGGTTGTTCACCTCGAGCACCACCAGTCCGTTGTAGGTCAGCAAGCGCTGCTCGCCCTTCCTGTTCTCATACTCGGCGGCAAAGCACACACGGGGCAGACCTATGCCCCCCTCAAGATTGCACTCCACCCGGCCGTCTTCCAACCGCCGCGTCTGCAACAGATGGTAGGCCTCTCTCAGGCCTTTCACCAAAGCTACCGTTTCACCGGCAGAGATCTTTCTCACCACCTCGTCTATATCTACGCGGTTTATCACTTCCTTGTGCCTGTAAGGCTTGAATATCGTTACTCTCATTTTATGTTTTTTAACCTACATATAACCCTTAATCCGTGGTTTTATTATATCTTTCAGAAAACATAGTCTTCCTTGTATTCGGCAAATGTCACTTCGCCCTCGTATCCGGCCTTGCGGAACGTCTGGCGAATGCCCTCCTGCTGAGCCGGCGTGAGCCACTTCCCTCCATTGCGGTAGAGGTAGTAGGTCCCCTGACTGCCAAGGTGCTCTGTCAGCACATGCCGCAGCGCCACAAACATACGGCTCAGCTGAGGGTTGTCCTTTATTACGAAGCCCGTGGCCAGCCTTACCTTCTCGTTGCTGCGGAAGTACCGGCACTCGCCGTTATTCAGCGCCGTGGGAAACACTGCCTGACCGCTTGTCCAGTCGGCAGGAAGTTCAAGGGCCGCCTGATAGCGCAGGCAGTCGCCATTTCTTGGACACGCACCATTAAAGCAGAAGCGCCAGTTGCGTGGCACCTCATTGAAGTTGTAATCCTTCTCCATGATAGTAGCAAATTTAAAGTTATTGATATAAGTGTTTTTCATGTACTTTCACACGATTGCAAAGTTACAAAACAATATTTGGACAACAAAATATTTTTACACATTTTTGCATACATTGGTACACTAATCGCTGTAATTTGTTATAAATAAGGCGATTGCAGATAATTCCGGGTACACAAAAGGTACACAAGGGTACACTAAGGCAAAAATACGGCTCAACTCCAGCCTGGCAGAGTTCAACTATATGTCTGTAAACCAGCGCTTCAGAAAATTACAAAGCCCCTGTAAAAATATTACAAGGCCTCTGTAAAAAAAATTACAAGGCCCTTTGTAATTTTCTAAGGCCCCTTCCTTGATGTGAAAGTATCTGTTTTCTTTACAGAATGTACCCCTGTGTACCCATAGTGTACCTTTAGTGTATCCAAAAAGCAGCGCAACTATCTCTGTAACAATTGTGTACAATAAAAGATGTACCCATGTATGCAACTTTGCCAATTTATTTTTGCAGAGCAAAGATTGATGTTCTTGTGCAAATGTTACTGCTTTACAGAATACCAAAAGGAGCCGCCCTGAACATAGTGTCCGGGCGGCTCCTGGATTTTGTCTGAATTACAGTTCTTACTTCAGCTCAGCGAGGTACTTGATGGTGCGAACCATCTGGCTGGTGTAGCTGTTCTCATTGTCGTACCAGGCAACAACCTGAACGAGAGAGTTGCCGTCGCCAATCTTGCTAACCATGGTCTGGTTGGCGTCGAACAGCGAACCGAACTTCATGCCGATGAGGTCGCTTGAAACAAGCTTCTCCTCGGTGTAACCGAACGACTCGTTGGCAGCAGCCTTCATTGCGGCGTTGATGTCCTCAACTGTCACCTCACCCTTAACAACAGCGTGCAGGATGGTGGTAGAACCAGTGGGAGTGGGAACGCGCTGGGCAGCACCGATGAGCTTGCCGTTCAGCTCGGGGATAACCAGGCCGATGGCCTTGGCAGCACCTGTTGAGTTAGGAACGATGTTCTGGGCACCGGCACGGGCACGCTGAACATCACCCTTGCGCTGAGGACCGTCGAGAATCATCTGGTCGCCAGTGTAAGCGTGAACGGTGG
>JAFTAR010000115.1 GCA_017455495.1 Prevotella sp. | reverse complement strand
TATTTTCAGCAGTTGTACCCTCAGTGAGTCCACGCAAAGGTCAATTCCTTCCTCAAATGTGTCGTTCACTTTCTCTACGTAGACAGGAGCCTGTCCTGGTATTGTAACCGTGATGCTTGTCTCCTTATTCTGTGCCGTAGCGGGCTTGACAACTTTAAGTTGCACCTCTACTTTCTGAATATCTTCGTATGACTTTTCTAACTTGGCGACTTTCTTCTCGATAAACGCCTCTAACTTTTCGGTAGCGTCGAAGTGGATCGACTGAATCTTAATTTCCATAGTTAATCTCCTGTTTTAAAAGTTAAACTATATTTCAGCCCCTTGGGTGGGCCTTTTTGTAAACTCGCTTCAGCTGTTCGAATGTTGTGTGGGTGTAGATTTGTGTCGTTGCTGCACTTTCATGTCCCAGCAGCTGTCTTACTCCTTCCTGTGATGCTCCGTTGTTAAGCAGGGCGGTGGCGAAAGAGTGCCTTAGCACGTGAGGGGAGCGTTTTTTCTGGGTAGTGGCTTTTCCAAGTTCACTTTTTACCAGGCGATAAACCTGCATTCCAGTCATGCGGTTCCCCTTGTTGTCCACCATGAGGGCCTCTGAGTTTCTCGGCAGTTGTTCGTTTCTTATTTCGATGTACTGCCTCAACTGCTTGGCAAGTTCCTCGCCGAATGGCACTATACGCTGTTTGTCGCGCTTGCCGTTCACCTTCAGCTGCATTGCTGCAAAGTCTACATCGGTGTCGTTGAGGTTTGTAAGCTCTGCTCTTCTGAGTCCTGCTTCGTATAATAATATAATAATTGTACGCGCACGAACAATATTTATATCATCACTGCTCTCTGGCTCATCAATCAGCCGGTTCATCTGTTCCTCTCTTACGAACTGCGGCAGCGGCTTGCTCTTCTTCGGAGCTCTCAGCCCCGTTGTTGGGTTGCTCTGCACCAAGCTTCTGGCCTTTGCAAAGCGGAAGAAGCTTCTCAGTGCCGACATTGCCGTGTTCACTGTGGAGGCGATGTTGCCTCTGTCCATCAGGCTCTCCATCCATCTTCGGATGATGTCGGCATCCACCGATGCCCAAGTAAGCCATTCGTCTGTTGTCAGGAAGAATGCCTCAAAGTCGCGCAGGCTTGTCTCATAGCGTTTTGCGGTCAGCTCACTGCAGTTCCGCTCATATCGCATATAGTTGAGAAATTGCCCTATCACGCTTTTTGGCAACGAATTTACGGAAATTTTCTGTAACTACCAAATTTTTCCGCCGTTTTTTTTAATTTTCCTCGGCGGTGCGTAGCTGCTGCACGTAGACGGCGTGCTCCATCTTCAGGCGCTTCAGTACAGAGGGCTTGTTGAACTGCTGACGGCGGCGGAGCTCTTTCACAACGCCTGTCTTCTCAAACTTTCTCTTAAACTTCTTGAGGGCCTTTTCAATGTTCTCGCCTTCTTTTACGGGTACGATAATCATACTGTTTTTTGACTTTAATGTTTTAAATTATTTAACGATAGTGCATAGTTTGGACATAGTGCCCACTTTTTGCGGGTGCAAAGGTACTACTTTTCTGTGAAACCGCCAAGTTTTTATTTACATTTTTTCGCTTTATGCCAGCAGTTTCCGCTTTTTCTGCCAAATCTTATTGGTTAGGGCATGGCCGTTCCTGCCTTCAGGGCCTTAGGCGGTCCTGAGTCATGCGCTCCATGTACTGCTGGATGATGGCCTTAAGCTCGGTTTCCAGAGTGTCCTGCAGGGGAAGGGTGCCAAGGAGGTTGTGCTGCATGAGGGAGTCCTCAAGGGAATAGACGGCGCGGGGCGACTGTCCGTCGAACTGCAGCACATGGCCACGGCGCACATACTGGTAGATGCCGTTCTGGTAGTTTACGGCCCAGGTGCTGTCGGCAGGGGCGGCAAAGAGATCCTGGCCGAAGGCGAAGAAAGGCTTCCTGTAGTTAAGCATGCCCATCAGCGTGGGCAGGATGTCTATCTGCTGGGCCACCTTGTCAAGCATAAGGCCCGGCTGGCGCAGGGTGTCGCCCGGCTCGTAGATGACGATGGGCGAGCAGAAACCGCCAAGGTCGGTCTGGTAGAACTCGTGGTCGGATAGGTTAGTGTGGTCGCTGGTGAGGACGAAGATGGTGTTGTTGAACCACGGCTGGCGGCTGGCCTCCTGGAAGAAACGGCCCAGGGCCATGTCGGTATAGCGTATGCACTTATGTATGATGATGCCCTCCTCGGGATAGCGCGTGCTGTAGCTCTCGGGGATGCGGTAGGGGTGGTGGCTGGAAGCGGTGAAGACGGCAGTCATGAAAGGCTGGGGCATCTCGCTCATCTTGGCACAGTAGTACTGCAGGAAAGGCTCGTCCCAGATGGCCCACGTGCCGTCGAAGTCGGCCTCGCCGCCAAAGCGCCCGTCGGCATCGAAGTCCTCACGCCCGAAGTAGTCCTGGAAGCCGGTCTTGCGGGCGAAGGCCATGAAGCCCATCGAACCGCGCTGGGCACCGTGGAAGAAGGCGGTGTGGTAGCCCTCGCCGGAGAGCAGTGAGGCTATGCCGTGCACCTCGTTCATGGAGGCGGGAGTGAGGAAGAACGGCTCTACGAACATGGGGATGGAAGAGAGAATGCTGGGCATGCCGTCAATGCTCTTGCGACCGTTGCAGAACGACCAGCGGAAGGTGGTGGACAGCCCTATGATGGAGTCCACGCAGGGCGTGTAGCCCCGGTAGCAGCCCTGCTCAAGTGTGCTGTTGAGGGCTCCGATATATTCGCGGCCGAAGCTCTCCACTATGAGCACCACCACGTTCTTGGGCCTGAAGGCAAGAGTGTCGCCTGCTTCTGTCTGCTCATCAGGCCTGTGAACAGGGCTGTAGATGGCCTCCATCTGCTGAGGGTCGCTGAAATACTGGGGCACCACGAACACATTCTTGCCTATGGTGCGGTAGAGCGAGAAGGGGGTGTTGAGCACCAGGGCGGCATCCATGGGGCGGTCTACGTACTGGTTGGCATTGCTTATGGTGATGGGGCGGACAGCCGTGGTGAAGCCCCCGCGGATGCCGGCCACGACAAATGGGGCAACGGCAGCCAGCGACAGCAACGTGGCCAGGTCATAGCGCCACCACGACAGCTGCCGCCATACATGGTTCTTGCGTCCCTGCTGTTGCAAGCCAGCAGAGCTGGAGCGGCTAATCCCACTGAACGGACGGGCGTAGAGTTTCCACAGGCCGAAGGCCACGGCGGCGGCCAGCAGCACGAAATACCAGTGATGGAGCAGTTCAGTGAAGACGATGCTGCCGAGGTTGCTCTCATTCTGGAACTCCTGGAACACTGTGGTGGTGGTGCGCCTCATGGTGAAGGGGAAGTAGGCGGCATCGGCCAGGTTGGCCACCAGTGCCAGCATGTTCACCACCACGAAGAGCCACTTGCACATGGTCTGCCACCACGAACGCTCCTTCCAGTGGAGCGGCAGCAGCATGAAGACTATATAAGGTATGTTTGTGACGAGGATGGCGGAAGTGTCGAACACAAGGCCTCCCTGCAGCACCTCCCACGTCAGGCTGTCGTGGAAGTAGCTCCAGTTGTCAAGCATGTAGGCCATGCGGGCCAGGAAGTAAACCACGTAGGCCAGCAGCAGGTTCAGCGCCACGCAGGCCAGGGGTTGCAAGTATGTTGGAATCTTTTTCATCGGAAGTAAGGTTGCAAAATTAGCGGTTTTTCTCTAAATGCCAAAACAATTCGTGAATTAAATTTTTTCCAATATTTTTTTGTAAAGAGGTTGTCAGGTTGTCAAAACGCCGTTGTACAAAGGCTTTGCAACCTGTTGAAGGTTGACAGAGGTTGTCAGAGGTTTACAGAAATGAAAAAGCGACAGGCTGTGTTTTCGTAGTTCTTCGCTTTATGCTCAAATTCTTGAGAGAATTCATCCAAAAGGCAGTGCTTTTTACTTGCAGAGCTAAGGTTTAAGGAAAAAAGCCGGTTCCTTTCTACACTGACAACCTCTGACAACCTCTGACGACCTCTGACAGGTTGCAAATCCCGTGTGGCAGGGACTTTTGACAACCTGACAACCTATTAACACGAAAGTAGGAGATAAACACCTGCAATAAGTGTTTACCTCCTACTTGATACTGTCTCCTGGTTTCTAAGGAGTCTACTCTATTACCACGAGGGCATCGTCCTCCATGACGCTCTCACCCACCTTTACGCAGATGGCAGTGACCTTGCCGGCCTTCTCTGCCTGCAGGTTGTTGGCCATCTTCATAGCTTCGAGCACCACTACGGTATCGCCTACCTGCACCTCGTCGCCAACGGCAACCTTGATATCGGTGATGACACCGGGCAGCGGAGCCTTGATGGCAGCGTTCTTGTTCACGGGAGCGCTCTTCTCGTTCGATGGAGAAGCATCAGACTCTGCGGCAGCGGCAGGCTTGCCCAGCACAGGCTTCTTCTTCTCCGGCTCGGCGGGCTTCTCCATTTCAACCTTATACTCTTCACCGTTTACGGTGACGGTCACGTTGCAGTCCTCAATGTCGCCAATGGCAACCTCGTACTTCGTGCCGTTTATTGTATACTTGTATTCTTTCATCGTCTTTAGACCCCCTAAGTTAGGGGGATGGGGGTCTGAACAAGCGTTTATCAGACCGTTAATAAGTTATTTCCGCAGGGTCTGCGCTTGTTCAGACCCCCAACGCCCCCTAACTTAGGGGGCAATGTGTCATGGTCTGGGCGTAGCCGTTCCACTGCGTGGGATGCTCCTTGATGGTGATGAAGCCGGGTTCCACGTCGTGGACGTTGTTGCCTAAGTGCTC
>JAFTAR010000114.1 GCA_017455495.1 Prevotella sp. | reverse complement strand
TTCTTGCAGGGGATGGTAGTGTTGGCCTCGATGAGGCGTGTCATCACACCGCCCAGGGTCTCGATGCCCATGGACAGAGGCGTCACGTCGAGCAGCACGATGTCACCCACACCGCTCTCCTTATTGAGGATAGCACCCTGGATGCTGGCACCCACGGCCACCACCTCGTCGGGGTTCACGCCCTTTGAAGGCTCCTTGCCGAAGTAGTTCTTGACGAGCGTCTGCACAGCGGGTATACGGCTCGAACCGCCCACGAGGATGACCTCGTCAATGTCGCTGGTGTTCAGGCTGGCGTCGCGCATGGCGTTCTGGCAGGGAACGAGGCAGGCCTGGATCAGCTCGTGAGCCAGCTGCTCGAACTTGGCGCGGGTCAGCGTCTTCACCAAGTGCTTGGGCACGCCGGCTACCGGCATGATATACGGCAGGTTGATCTCTGTCGAAGTAGAAGAAGACAGCTCGATCTTGGCCTTCTCGGCAGCCTCCTTCAGACGCTGCATGGCCATTGGGTCTGCCTTCAGGTCGGCACCCTCGTCGTTCTTGAACTCCTGTACCAGCCAGTCGATGATAGCCTGGTCGAAGTCATCACCACCGAGGTGGGTGTCACCATTGGTGCTGAGCACCTCGAACACACCGCCGCCGAACTCCAGGATGGAGATATCGAATGTACCGCCACCGAGGTCGAACACGGCAATCTTCATATCTTTGTTAGCCTTGTCGACACCGTAAGCCAGAGCGGCAGCCGTCGGCTCATTGACGATACGCTTCACATTGAGGCCTGCAATCTGGCCAGCCTCCTTCGTAGCCTGACGCTGAGAGTCGGAGAAGTAGGCAGGCACGGTGATGACGGCATCAGTCACCTCCTGGCCCAGATAGTCCTCGGCAGTCTTCTTCATCTTCTGCAGGATCATAGCCGAAATCTCCTGCGGGGTGTACTTGCGTCCGTCGATGTCGACGCGGGGGTAGCCCCCTTCGTTAACAACTGAATACGGTACGCGCGAGATTTCCTTCTCCGTCTGCTGCCAGTTCTCACCCATGAAGCGCTTGATGGAGTACACCGTCTTCTTCGGGTTGGTGATAGCCTGACGCTTGGCGGGGTCGCCAATCTTGCGCTCACCGTTGTCCACAAAACCAACGACTGAGGGAGTTGTACGCTTACCCTCGCTGTTGGCAATCACTACCGGCTCGTTGCCTTCGAACACGGCGACGCAGCTGTTGGTAGTACCTAAGTCAATTCCAATAATCTTTCCCATAATTCTTATCGTTTTTATTGTTAATAATCACAATTACTCACGGGAAAGACAGCAAAGCACGTGCCAAAACGGGTTTGCGGGCGAGAAATGACGTATTGTCACGCCATTTTGTCAGTCCTTGTCGGCAATGGCCTGCATGATTTTGGCCTCCAGCTCCTCGCAGAGCTCGGGGTTGTCCTTCAGCAGCGTCTTGGTGGCGTCGCGCCCCTGGGCCAGTTTCTGGTCGCCGTAGCTGAACCACGAGCCGCTCTTCTTGATGATGCCGTACTCGACGCCGAGGTCCACGATCTCGCCAATCTTCGAGATGCCCTCGCCGAAGGTAATCTCGAACTCAGCCTTGCGGAATGGCGGTGCCACCTTGTTCTTCACCACCTTCACGCGCACCTGGTTGCCGATGGGCTGGTCGCCGTCCTTCAGCGTTGTTACCTTGCGTATGTCAAGTCTTACCGAGGCATAGAACTTCAGGGCGTTGCCGCCGGTGGTCGTCTCGGGGTTGCCGAACATGACGCCGATTTTCTCGCGCAGCTGGTTGATGAATATGCACGTGGTGTTGGTCTTCGATATGGTGGCCGTCACCTTGCGCAGGGCCTGACTCATCAGTCGGGCGTGCAGTCCAACCGCCGAGTCGCCCATGTCGCCCTCAATCTCCTTCTTAGGTGTCAGTGCTGCCACGGAGTCGATGATGATGATGTCGATGGCAGCCGAGCGTATCAGCTGGTCGGCAATCTCCAGGGCCTGCTCGCCGTTGTCAGGCTGTGAAATGTATAGGTTGTCCACGTCAACGCCCAGCTTCTGTGCATAGAAGCGGTCGAAGGCATGCTCAGCATCGATGAAGGCCGCAATGCCGCCCTGCTTCTGAGCCTCGGCAATGGCGTGGATGGCCAGCGTAGTCTTGCCGCTCGACTCCGGACCGTAGATTTCAATGATTCGGCCACGCGGATAGCCTCCCACGCCAAGTGCGGCGTTCAGCGCTATGCTGCCCGTAGGAATTACGTCTACATGTTCTATCTGCTCGTCGCCCATGCGCATAATGCTGCCCTTGCCAAAGTCTTTCTCAATCTTCGACATGGCGGCCTGCAGCGCCTTGAGCTTCTCCTGCTGAGGGTTGAGGGCCTCAGTGCCCTCCTGCTCTTTCTTTGCCATAATAAGTATTGTGGTTAGTGATATAATCTCGGCAAAGATACAACAAATACTTCAACTGACAAAGAAAAAGGACGTATTTTTGGATAAAACTTTCTCCACATCTATTAATTACGCGCGCGTGAGGGCCTTGTTCCAGTTGCCCTTGAACAGGCGCAGCAGGAAGATGGCTCCACGGAATGTCAGCTCAATGGCCATGGCCGTCCATACGCCCATGAGCCCGAACCTTCCCGCCAGCCACCATGCCAGCGTGAGCCTGACACCCCACATGGAGACGAGGCTCATCACAGCGGGCTTCAGGGTGTCGCCCGCTCCCACGAACACGCCGTTGCACACAATTGCGGCGGCAAACATAGGCTCGGCAAAGGCCTCTATGCGCAGTGCTGCGGCTCCCTCGCTTATAATGTCCTCCACAGGCGACATGAGGCTCATCAGCTCCGGGGCGAAGATGAACATCAGCACTCCCATGAGCGTCATTACCGCCATGCCCAGTGCCACGCTCATGCGGGCAAAGGAACGTGTCAGCATGCGCTGTCCGGCACCTATGCCCTGCCCCACCAATGTTGTGGCGGCCTCGGCAATGCCGTAGCCGGGCATGTAGCACAGGCTCTCAACGGTTATGGCGAGCGAGTTGGCGGCAATGGCCACCGTGCCCAGCGGAGCCACGATGATGGTGCTCACTATCTGTGCACCGCCCATCAGCGTATGCTGCAGACCCATCGGCGCTCCTATCTTGAAGGCAGTCTTCACCACGTCGGCAGTGGGGCGGAAAGATTCCAGTTTAGAGCTCTCAGAATTATGGAAAAGCCTCAGCATCGGGCTCTTCGCCAGCAGGAACCACAGCATGAACACGACGGTGATAAGCTCGGCAGCACCAGTGTCGTAGGCAGCGCCCACCACTCCCAGGTCGAGGATATAGATGAAGAAGTAGTTGAACACCACGTCAAGGCAGCACATCATGATGTTCAGGGCCGAGGGAATCTTCATGTTGCCCGAGCATTTCAGCATGCTTCCGGCAAAGCCCTCCATCTGGAAGAAGATTCCGAAGATGCCTATGTACATGAAGTAGAGCGAGGCATCGCGGGCTATCTCGGCGCTGCCTCCCAGCCAGAAAGGCAGGAAACTGTGGACGGCTATGGCAGCCAGCGAGAGCAGCAGACTCCACAGGAAGCTGCACACCAGCCCCTGCCGCAGCACCTTGCGGGCACTCTCAAAGTCGTTGGCACCGATGAAGTGGGCCACCTGCACCGAGAAACCCATATTCACTGCCGACCCCAACCCGCCCATGAGCCAGGTCGTTGTCTCCACGAGGCCAATGGCTGCCGTGGCCTTCTCGCCTAAGTGGCCCACCATGGCGGCATCAATGAAGAACATCACCGTAGCGCTTATCTGGGCAAGAATGGAGGGTATAGACAACTGCACGATGAGGCGCAGCTTCTCGCTGCGCGTCATCGTGCGGCCCTCACGGATATATGAAAGTAGGTCTTTTTTCTCTCTCTGTCTCATTCGCACATGCAAAGGTACAAAAACCTTGGCAAAAAGCAGCACAAAAGAGTAGGAATCTTACTACATTTTCTTATACCTCAAGTCAATGCTGGTATACTGATGCTGTTCGTTCCAGTGCTCAAAGAGGCCAAGGGGCTGTTGCAGCGGTTCTCCACCCTGCTTATAGACAGTGCCGCTGGGAGTGTTTGGAATGGAGGCAGCCTCGCGCAGGTATTCGTCACAGTAGTTCAGGCTTCCAAACTCCGGCCATTCATTAATAATGATGTCCATGCCCACTGCATCGCAAGCCAGCTCGTCCTGACTGACAATGATGGAGCATGCCCAGTCGCCGCAGAACGGTTCCTTCATCCACTTCGGGTTTGGTGCCCCGTTTACGTCGCGCGAGCCGTAGGAGCCGTCAATGAGGAAGAGCAGCGCCTTCTGCCCCAGGTCCTTGTGGCTTATCCAGTCAACAAAAGTCTTGTACTGGGGGCGGCCGTTACGCTTGTCCTGGCTCACGTTGTTGTGAGAGTTCTGCCGCCAGAGCAGGTTTATGTCGGTTGCCCCGTACCAGTTCTTTGTAGTGAGGGTTACGCCGGGACCGTTATGAGTCTTCAGCAGCGCCGAGTTAATGAGGTAGTCGGCATCAACGATGCATTTGGCCAGTCCGCGCGCCATGTTGCCGTTGTCCACGGAGTACACTATCTGGTCCTGATAGTATTCGCACTTCTCGCGGCCGTCGCCTCCAATGTTGTCAATGAAGCGGACACCCGGGTAGGCCCTGTGCACCTTGTTATATATGCTGTCGGTAATGGCGCGGCTGGGTTCACATAGGATGATGTCCTGCTCGCGTACCTCGCCGTCCTCCACAAGCGAGCGCACCAGGGCAAGCGTTATGAAGGGCGAAGAGTTCAGCTCGATGGTGTCGTGGTGGGTTATGGCATTGTTCAGGTTCAGCTTCACGGCAATGGTCTCGCCCCGCCTGTAACCTCTGTTGCCCTTTCCGTGCTCCCTGTTGAAGTGGCGGAACAGAGCCTTCCACGCCTTCTTTGCCGTGGGTTCGCCCGTGAGCTGCATCACGGCCTCTGGAATCATGGCATTGGCCTTCTGCTGGTCGTTCCAGCGGTCCTCCACCCACAGGCCTGTATGGCCGTCCCAGCTGGCCACCCCCGGAGAGTGAATCCATGCCACGCGCCCCGGATGTATTCCCCTTCCCTGTCCAATGGGCTGGTTGGGGCCAACGAAGAGACGCGGCCGCTGTGGGTTGAACTCGCCAAAGAACATACGGTCGCGATTTACAGCCTGGTCCAGCAACTGGATGGTGGTAGAAGGGCCGAGGTCGGGGTTAATCCATGAACGCAGCTGCCAAACGAGGTTCCCGTTCTTGTCCACCTCAATGGCTTGCACAGGTGCGTTGGCGGTGTCCATAGGTTCCCTGTTCCACTCATTGTACCAGTTGTTGATGATGTGGCCGCCGTTGCCGAGCCTGACGGTTTTCTGTGGCTGCGTCACTCCATAGTCGGCAGCGTTCATCTGCCACACCACCTGCCCCTGGCGGTTAATTTCCTGAATGCTGCCCCTTCTGCCGGTGACGAGCATGTTCCCGCCCCTGGGCAGCTCCTGCACCGACCATGGCGTGAAGCCTGTCCAGCGGTCCACCTCCTGACCATTTGAGTTGAATTCATGTATGCAGCCCATTGCCATGTTGGCTATGAGGAGGGTGCCGCGCGAAGTGAGGCGCGCATTGCGGAACTGCCCGTGCACCGAGCCTCGCTCGTTATATGGCAGCTCAAACTCGCGCACTATGCGGCAGGCCGGAATCTCCATCACCACAGCCTTTGCGGGCCGTCCGTTCTGCACAAAGACCACGTGGCTGCGCCCTATGGGCTGCATGGTGTGTATTTCAGTTCCTTCGGGAGCATTGTAGCTCCACACGGTTTGGCTGTTCTGGTTCACCTCAGCCACTCCGTACTGATGGGCCACGAGGATGTTGCCGTCAGTCATCAGCACAGCATCGCTTATTTCTCCGCGATGCAGGCTGTCTTGATAGGCCCATGCCACCTGCCCGTCTCTCACAATGAACATGCGCCGCTGCTTGCTCTGCCCGGCATAGAAGAAGTTATGGCGGCCGAGGCTCTGGTCTACCGGTTCCTGGGCCATCGCAGTCTCTGCTGCCATGAGCAGCAGAGACAAAATGCTAACAAAACTCTTTATCTTCATCTTCTGTTACTTTATTATGGTACAAAATTACGAATCCTTTTCCTATAAGCAAAGCAAAAGCCGCTTGTTCTTTTAAAAATTATCCGAAAACAATCTTTTACCTTAATTCTGCCAGCATCCCTCCGGATGCTGAGCGCCAGTCACCTTCTTTAATTAACTAACTAAACTAAACTTATGAATTATCAAGACGATCAAGGCTAATTACGTTGCAAAGATAGGCATAATATATTGTTACTGCCATATATTTACTCGTCAGAAAGAGTATTTTTTCCTGTCATTGTAGCAGTGCTACTTCACAATCATCTTGCGACCATTCACAATGTAAAGGCCCTTCTTTGCATTTACCACACGCTGGCCGTTGAGGTTGTACACCTGTCCATCAGCCTGGTGCAGACATGTAACATCAGCAATGGCAGTGGTCACCTCGGTAACGCTGCCGTCGGTGCTCTGTATAAAGATGTAGTCAAGAGCGCCAGCCTCGCCTGTTCCACCCTTTACGGTGAGGTTTGCAGGCTCGCTGAGCGTGAACTCACCGCTGGCTTCCTCACGCCAGTAGCCCTGCTGAGCCATTGCCAGTACCTCTGTCTCGCCTACCTTGAAGGAGTAAGATGCACCGTAAGCGGCAGCCGTAAGCTTATAGGTACCGGCCGTGAGGCCAAAGACGGCAGTTTCCTCTGCGGCAATGGCGCCGGCGCGGTTTGAGTTGCGGTCACACTGAGTGCCTGTTGTTATAGCCTCAAGAGCTTCAATGGTTTCAGCCTCAGCAAGGTATATAACGTTGGTTGTCTCTGTGGCTGAATAGACAGCGCTGACCTGCTTGTTGTCCTCGTCAAGGGTGAATGTAGCGTTGTAGACACTGCTGACGGGGTCTTTCTTGTAAAGTGTACCCTCAACGTTGAAGTAGCGCGGGAATGCATAGCCCACGGTCTCGCCCTCGTAATAGCTGCTTTCAGCAAGCTTGGCCAGTTCGTTGGTGCCGTCGGTAGCAGTTACGGTGTACTGGTATACGGCAGCAGGCTCGCAAAGAACGGTGATTACCGTATTGTTGTCATCGGCCACAGCGTTGTCGGCAGCGTCATTTGACTTTACGTAGTACTTCACACCATCAGCCCAGATTACCTCATCGTCAATAGTGACAATGGTGCCCTTCTCGGCTGCGCCCTCTGCGGTCTTCACTATCTCACCGCTTGTAATGTCCTTGTAGTTGATGACATAGTTGTAGAGCATCTTCTGCTCCGAAGTGATGCTGAGGTTGTCGAAACCTATAGAGCGGTCATTATTCGTGCAATTGTCGGTGATGACAATCTTGGCAATGTCCATTTTCACACCAGTGAGGTTGGCCGAGTATGTCTTGTCAATGTTCTGACTCTTGGCAGCCATGTACTTCATGTTGAATGTTACGGCTCCCAGCCCGTGCACCCTGAACGTGATTACAGGTGTGTAGCCCTCGGTCTTCACGTAAGTCTGCTTATGGGTAAAGCCGTTGGCACTTTTGTTGTTGTCATAATTGGCCTGTCCCATGAATGCCGCGAAGCCGGCAACTGTCTGTCCGCCAATGACCACGTCGGTGACCTTGGTATCTTTCTGGTTGTAAGTATAGCCCACGAGAACGATGCCTTCTGAGTTTATCAGTTGGACTTTGGCTTCAGAATTATTGCCTTGCCATCCGTGCAAGCCATTGAAGCTCATGACCACCTCCTCGTCGTTGGCAATCGTATAGGCTGCGCCTGCCCCGTCGGTGTCAAAGAGAGCTGTTGCCGTGGTGTTGCTCACGCGCAGGGCACTGCCCCAAGAGTTCGTGGTCACTATGTCGCCTGCATCAAAGGGAGCGATGGAATTGTTCTCGAAGTCGGCTGTGAAGGGCAGTGCAGAAATCTGTCCCATGGCTGTTGTTGCGCCTGCCATGCACATAATGGCGGTGGCAATGAGAGTAGAAATGTTTTTTCTCATGATTAATGATTTTTTTGTAAGTGTTAGTAAAATGTTAACTGAATAGTTGCCAAGCTCTTTATCTTCTGATGACGAGTCGCCTTGTTCCGCCCATGCCCGTGACAATGGTGATGCCTGAGCGCGGCTGGCTGAGACGGCGGCCCTGCAGGTCGTAGACGGTCTCTGCTGCAGCAGCAGCGCCCTGCATGGGCGCGACGATGGCGTCGGTCTGTGCAGCCACGGTGGCCTCAATGTCGTAGATATGGCATCCGCTGGTGTTCTTCACGTAGATGTCCACCTTGCCCCCAATCTCAGTCACACCAGCCGGCAGTGTCCACTCATGCCATGTGTAGGTGGCTTTTGCATCTGGGGTGAAGTTGTCGCCAATGCGCACCAGGCTGCCGTTGTCGGCCATGGCATAGATTCCCACTCCGCGCCCGTTGCCGTTGCGGTGTGACTCCACGGTCATAGTGATGTCAGAGCCCACTATTACGTCAGGGATGTAGAAGCAGTATGGCGGGTTGTTGCCTATGCCGAGCCATAGGTACTGCGGCCCGGCGTATGTGCCGATGTCGGTAGAGCCGTAGTTGACGGCAATGGCCAGCGAGCGGCCCTGGCAGTAGGCATCGCCAAACATCAAGCCCTGCAACTCCGCGATGGTCTGTCCGTTGGCTTTCACCTCTCCCGCCTGGTCGTCCTGTAGCCAGAAGCAGCGGTTGTCCACAGCCTCCATCTTGTTCAGATACTCCACGTCGCTCCATCCCGTCTGGTCGCCCAGCTCAGCATCTGCCACAAGGTTGTCTATGGTCTGCTGGCTCCAGTTGGTGAAGTTCCAGGTGCGTAGTGTGCCTGTTGCCTGCCCATTGCTGCGGCAAGCCACACTGAAGCTTACTGGCACGCGGTTGCCGCGAGTGCCGGTCAGAGTGAAGTCGAAGGTATAGTTGCCCACCTCGCTGAAAGTTCCCTTTATGGTCAGCGTGGGGTCCTCTTCGCCCTCTATTCTGCATTCTATGCCCTGCGGCATTCCCTGATGCCTTTCGCCGTCAATGGTGTAGCCGTTGGATTCCATGGCTGCAGTGCCGTTAGTGGTGAAGGTCCACTCCACCTGCTCGTCAAGCTTCACCACGAAGCGCCTGCCGGCATCTGTCATGGTGGGCATGTTCAGGTCAGGCAGGTAGTAGCCCAGGTGTGGCGGCTGGTTGTAGGCCGTGTTCTGCCAGCATACGCCCATACGGTAGGTGTGGTCGTGCATCAGCGTTGGCACGCGGTAGGTTGTCGGTGTGTTGGTAGAGTATATGGCCAGGCAGGTCTCAGAGTCGCTGGCGCGGTAGAGTATCACTTCCTCGCGCCAGTCGCCGAGGATGTCGGCTGAAAGGTTCGGCGTGTTCTTCGAGCCGTTGCATGTAGAGCTTGGTCCGAAGTCGCTGAATGTCATGATCCTCGTAGTGCCGCTTTTCTGCCATTTGTCTATCTTGTTGCCGTCGAGCAGTTCCTCCTGCAGGTCTCCGTCCCAGTATATGCGGAAGTTGGTAGAGCCTGTCTTGTCTGAGACTGCCTCGCCCGTTATGGCGCTACGGGCATTCTTGTCACTGCTCCAGAAGAGAGCTCCGCGCACGTCGGTGCCAAAGTTTCCGGCCACTCCCCGACCGTTGTCCACACCGGCCGGCCCGCCTTTCAACAGCACCTCACCCGTGGCTGCGTCGTGAATATCCCATGCGTAAGTGCCCTTCTCCTCGTGCACCTGAAACATCTCCAGCCCAGGGCGGTCGGGGTTCAGGTCGCTTAGATGCAGTGCATCGCCATGCCCAAAGCCTGTACCGTAGAGCAGATGACCGTCGTCATCAAGGGCTCCTGCCCCCCAGAGAACCTCGTCGCGCCCGTCGCCGTCAACATCGGCTATTGACATGTTGTGGTTTCCGTTGCCGTACATAGTACCGCTGCCGCCGCCACTGGTGGGGCTACAGCCGGTGAATGTCTGCGTAGTGCCGTTGCCGTCGGCATCGTAGGTGGTCAGTTTGTAGCTTGTTTTCTGGGCATGGGCACTGAACCACTTCTGGTGCAGATGCTCACCGTCGAAGCTCACGGCCCAGATGTATGCGTATGTATAGTATCCACGACTGAAGATGCCGCAGGCCGGTTTGTCCGGGCCGTCAAGATGGGCCACTGCTGCCAGGTAGCGCTCGCCGCGGTTGCCGTAGCTGGCATAGTCAGTGCGGCCGCTGCGGTCGTCCCAGTTGAAGGTGCCTGTGGCAGCACCTCCGTAGCCGGCATCGCGGTTGGGATTATAGAAAATGGTGTGCAGAGCCTCGCCCGTCAGGCCGCTGAACACGGTGAGCCACTCCTGCCCGCCGATGATGCGTCCGTCGCCGTTGCGGTATATTTGCGTGTTGTCGGCATTCTTAATGACATCCTCTGTGGCCACCCTGTTCACAAATATGCCCTCGCCGTCGCGCGAGCCAGGTGCAGTCTTGCACATCATCTCGGCCCGCCCGTCGCCATCGAAGTCGTATACCATGAACTGCGTGTAGTGGGCACCGGCACGTATGTTTGGTCCAAGGTCTATGCGCCAGAGCAGCCTGCCGCTTAGTTTGTAGCAGTCTATGTAGACATTGTCTGTGATGCCTCCCTGGGCGTTGTCTTTGGCGTTAGAAGGATTCCACTTGACGAAGATTTCGTACTCGCCGTCGCCGTCGACATCGCCTACCGAGCAGTCATTGGGATCGTAGGTGCCGCCATTTGTTCCCCTTGCGGGGCGGCTAAGCACAAGCTTCATGTAGCGCTGCATCCATGGTGTGACAGCCTGAGTGGTGTCAACGGCAAAACCGTTGACCATGGTAACCACCTGATAGCGGTCGGTGCTCTTTCCTGTGGCATCGGTGTAGTTTGTGGCGTAGAGGTCCTTTGCCAGGCTCTCCCCGTTGCGCAGCACCTCAAAGAGAGTGCTTGGGTCATCGTAGCCCAGGCTTCTCCAGCTGACAAATACTCCGGAAGAGGCTGCCGGCATGGCAATGACACCGCGGCCGAGCCTTTCCATCTGCGAGACGGGAGTGTTCTGAGCATTTACGGACAGGCTCAAGACCGCAAAAACGGGGAGTGACAGGGCTAACTTCTTTAACTTATTTAACTCCATGGCTTGCTAAAGTTTAGTTTTTAATAGAGAGGCCACACCATAGAGATGTGGCCTCTGCAAGTTTGTTTTCAATAAAGGCCATTGCTGTAATGGCAAGGCGAGTTTAGTAACCGGGATTCTGCCAGGCAGCCTTCTGAGCGTCGGTGAGATCCGAGCCGTCTTCGTTCTTCAGGCCATCAATGAAGGTCTGGGGAATTGGGCGGTAGATGTGGCGGTCCTGAATATGCGAAGCAGCTTCGGGGTTGAAGGCGCGTGCACGTGCCACGAGTGTCTTGGTGCGTGAGAGGGTTTCCCAGCGCTGCCACTCACCAATAAGCTCGCGCGAGCGCTCGTTGAGAATGAAGTTGATGGCACGCTCCTTCTGTCCGGTGACACCAAGCTGAGAGAGAATGGCCTCGTCCTCGGCAGGCAGGTTGTCCCAAGTCCAGTCTGTCAGGCTGCTGGCGGCGGTGGTAACGGGCTGGCCGGGGTTGCTCAGGTAGTAGGTGTTCATCCAGAGGTTCGAGTTCTCATACATCTCCTTGTTGGCTGCATAGAGCGTGTTGTTCTCGAAGGCCTGCGAGCCGTCTACGTAGTAAGAGCGGTTCTCGCCGTTCTTCCACTGTGCACGGGCGCGGATAACGTCAATGTCCTTCTTTGCGCTGGTGTAGTCGCCCAGGCGGGCATAGCACTCAGCACGCACAAGGTAGGTCTCGCCCAGACGGGCCATTGTAACGTCGCGGTGGGCATCCTGCTTCTCACCCAGGCGCGAGCCGTCAGTGCACTTGTTGATGCCTGCAAAGAAGTTGCACACAGCAGTAGACTTGAACTCAGGTGCCACATACTTGCCGTTCTGATAGAGCACCGAGGCGCTGGGCACCCACTGGCCCGGTGTGGAGGTCAGGTTGCCCGCGTCGGCCTTCTGGCGCGAACCCTTATGCCACTCAGGCAGGCGGCCGGCATCATCCCTGAAGGTGGGGTTCTGCACGTAGGCTCCGAAAGTGTAGCCATCGTAGGTGTGGTCGTTCTTCGTGTTGAGAATCATCACCACGGCGGGGTCGCCCAGCTCAACGCCCCTGGAGGCATCGGGCACGGTGTTGGTGCCGTAGACGGTCTTGAACGTCTTCCAAAGGCGGGCGTCGTTGACGTGGTCATATACGGCGTATGTATACTCCGTGGGACGGCAGCGCTGGAAGTCCATCTCGCCAATCCACACGCCGCGCTTTGTCCAGCCTCCGCCAAAACCAGCTCCGAACTGCGGGCCGAAGTAGTTGTAGGTACGGTTGCCAAAGCGGCCTGCTGTTGAGCTTGACGCATTGTGTCCGGCAGCCATCAGTATTTCGCTCAGCTCCTCGGTGGCACAGTCCACGCCGGTCCAGTTAGCATAGAGGTCGCTGTAGTTGGGAGCCAGCTGGCGTGCGCCGATGGCGTAGCTGCAGGCCTGGATGGCCTCCTCCAGGTCGGCCTTGCGGCTGGCCTCGGTGGTGAAGCTCTCACAGCGCTCTGAGGCGCGGAACAGCAGAGCCTTGGCCAGGAAGTGGGCTGCAGTGGCCTTTGTCCACGTGATGCCCTTGCCATAGGTGAACTCCTCGCCCTTGAACAGGTTGTAGGCCTGGCGAAGGTCGCTTATCACCTGTTCCCAGGCTTCCTCCTCAGTGGCCTGCGTGAAGTTGCGCACCACGCCGGAGGCTGGTGTGAGCTGCAGCACGGGCCGTCCGTACTGAGCCGTCAGACGGTAATAGTTGTAGCCGCGCAGGAAGTAGGCGTGAGCCAGACAACGGTTGCGCACCTCTTCATCGGCAATCTTGTCAGCTCCGGCAATGATAGTGTTGCACGATGCTATGCCGTAGTACATCTCGTTCCACAGGGCGTCAATGGCCGGGCAGTTCTTGTTGGCTGCGCCGAGGGCGGGAGTACAGTTCATGGGGCTGAAGCGAGTGTCGTAGGTGTTCCACGGCTCGCTGGTCAGGTCGTTGGCATTGGTAAACTCGTCGGTGCCGTAGAGCGTGATGCCATAGGCCCACTCATAGCCGAAGTGCCAGCGTATGTTGCCATAGAGCGACAAGGCCAAAGCTTCAATACCCTCGGGAGTTTCGAAATACTGCGTAGAATACTTCGTGGTTAGCTCCTCGTCAAGGAAGTCGCCCGAGCAGGAGGTCATACCTGCCGTCAGCGTCGTGGCAAGAAGGCCACCTATTATATATTTGTTGTATTTCATATCCTTGCTTGTTTGTTTTAATGTTTCAGTTTTTCAATCTTTCGTTTTCCCATTAGAAGCCTACCTCCAGACCGAAGACGAAGCTGCGGTTGAAGTATGTGCGGCCGGTGTCAAGGTCGAAGCCGTCAATGCTCTGGTGGAAGCTGAACGGGTTAATCACCTGTGCAAACACCTTGGCGTGTGACAGTGTGGCATATCTGAGCACCGACTTGGGCAGGTTGTAGCCCAGTGCTATGTTGCGCACCTTGATGAACGAGGCATCGCGGAAGCCCAGCAGGCTTGAGAAGTTGTCCTTAGAGCCCGACGTGGCCTGGCCCAGAATAGGCTTCTGCCAGTCGGCACCGGTGTTCTGCGGTGTCCAGTAGCTAATTTCGCGCTGGTTGGCATGAGCCGTCAGAGCCTCGCCTCCGGTTGAGAAGGTATAGCCCATGCGGCCAACCAAAGATATGCCCAGCTCAAGACCCTTGTATGAGAAGTTGTTGGTCCAGCCCATAGTCGTGGTGGGGCGGCGGTTGCCTATTACAATGCGGTCGGCATCAGTCATCTTATAGTCGCCGTCTACATCGTGCGGACGCACGTTGCCGGCAGTAAAGCCGTAGCCGTTGTCGTTCCACTTGGCCATCTCGGCAGCATCGCTCTCCTGCCAGATGCCGTCGTTGCCGAAGCCGTAGTAAACGCTGAGGGCCTCACCAATGAACCAGCCGTTGTCGGGCATGTCGTTCTTGCCGTAGGCCAGCTCCACTATCTCGTCCTTCTGGTAGGCAATGTTAAAGCTCGTCTCCCACTCGAAGTCAGCCACCTGTACCGGTATGGCGTTCAGCGTGAGCTCAATGCCGTGGTTCTTTGTCTTGCCCACATTTGAGTATGTGCCGGGGAAGCCTGTCAGAGTAGGTATGTTGGTAAACATGATAACATCGTCAGTGTGGCTCCAGTAGTAGTCCAGCGAACCGAAGATGCGGCTGTTAAGGAAGCCAAAGTCAAGGCCGATGTTCCACTGGGTGGTCTTCTCCCATCCCAGTTCAGGATTAGCCATCGTCAACTGGCTGGCCATGTAGTAAGGCTCGTTGGTAGAGTATCCTATGAGGTCGCGGCCCAGACCGTTGAAGGGCAGGTAGAAGCTCGTGATGTCGCCCTTTGTGGCGTAGGGAGCCACTGCGGCATTACCGGTCACACCCACGCCGAGACGAACCTTCAGGTTGCTCACCCACGGAGCCTGTTTCATAAAGTCCTCCTCGCTCACGCGCCATGCCAGAGCTGCCGAGGGGAAGAAGTCCCACTTGTTGCCTTCAGCAAGCTGCGAGGCACCGTCCCAGCGTCCGCTCACAGTGAGCATGTAGCGGTCGTTGAAGCCGTAGTTGAGGCGTATCATGTACGACTCAAGCTGCCGCTCAGTCAGGCCCGAGCCTAAGCCCACCTTCTGGTCCGTACTCGTCACATTCACCGTGTTGAAGGCATTCCAGAGGTAGGAGTCCTTCTCTATCATCTGTGCGCTCATGTTCGACGTCTCAGTGTTCCACTTCGAGGCCGTCTGCAGCAGCGTAACGCCCACCTTGTGCTTCTCGGCGAAGGTGCGGTCGAACATAATCATGTTGTCAAGCGTCCAGGAGAAGTCGCGGCGGTTGCTCAGCGAGGCCTGGTTGATACCCTCCTTGCCGTTGCTCTGAATCTTGTGCGACGAGAAGCCGTCAATGTATATACCCTCCCTGTTGTAGCGGAAGTCCGGTCCGAAGGCAATCTTGTAGCGCAGGCCCTCAAGCGGCTTCAGTATCTCGCCGATGTTCAGCGTAGCAGAGAAGTTGCCCAGTGCGCGGAACGTCTGCCCCTTCTGCTGCGAGTGGTTCCACTCGTCCATGATGGAGTATACCGACTGCTCGCCGCCGGGGTTGATAATCACGTTGCCGTCGTTGTCGTAGGGCACGGCAAAGTTGTATATCTGCTTGGCAGTGCCATAGATAGCATCGGGCACAGAGCCTGAGCGGCCGCCCGTGGTAGACATGCCATAGTCGCGCTCGCTCCAAGTGCCGTTCACCGAAGCCTGCAGGTTAAACCACTTTGTGGGGTTCAGGTTTACCGTCACCTTGCCAGTGTAGCGGTCGTACCACTGTCCTTTCTGTGTGCCTTTGTTGCTCAGGTAGCCAAGCGATGCGTATGCGTTGACGGTCTCTGTTCCTCCGCTCACGGCCAGCGTGTGCTCATGCGATACTGCGGTCTGGGTCACGAAGTCGGTCCAGTCCCTGTTCTCCACGCGTGAGGGGTCCCATGTGCCGCCGGCCCATCCATTCATGATGTTTGCAACGGAGGTGGGGTCAAGTGCTGCATACTCTCCAAAGAGGGCCTCGTCCTCAGCCTGAGTGGGATGCAGCGGGTCGGCATAGCGCGTGGCGTCAAGGTTATGGGCAGCCCAGCGGGCAAACTGCACGAAGTCGGCAGCGCTCATTGAGGGCGAGCGGTCCACAATGTTCGAGAGTGTGAGGGTGCCGGTATAGTCAATGGTGGTGCGTCCGGCCTTGCCCTGCTTCGTGGTCACGAGGACTACGCCATTGGCTCCGCGGCTGCCGTAGATGGCAGTGGCAGAGGCATCCTTGAGAATGTCAATGCTCTCAATGTCGCGGGGGTTGAGAGTCTCAATGCCAGAAGCCGACATGAGGGGCACGCCGTCAACAACGTAAAGGGGTTCGTTGCCGCCGTTGAGCGAGCGCTCGCCACGTATGCGTATGCTGCCTATGGTGCCTGGGCGCTCACTGGTGGTGATGTCCACGCCGGCGGCCTTGCCCTGGAGTGCCTCAAGGGCGTTGGTGACGGGGCGGCTGTTAATCTGCTCCTCGCCTACACGGGTCAGGGCACCGGTGACGTCGCTCTTCTTCTGAACGCCGTAGCCCACTACCACGACTTCGTCAAGCATCTGGCGGTCTTCCTGCAGTGTGACACTGATCTGGTTTCTGCCGCTGACGGCTACTGTCTGGCTGGTGTAGCCTACGTATGAGACTACGAGGCTGCTGCCCTGAGGCACGCTCTGGATGGCAAAGTTGCCGTCAATGTCGGTGATTGCACCGTTCGACGTGCCTTTGACGACGACGCTTGCCCCGATGATGGGCTCGCCTGTGGCGTCGACAACGGTTCCGGTGACCCGGCTCTGTGCCCTGGCTGTTATAACGCAAACGGCCATGAGGGCAAGAAAGAGAAGGCGCTGCCAGAGGTTCCGGCTGCTCTTCAGGTTAGTCTTTCTTTTTTCTTCCATTTGATTCTTTTATTAAGTTAATATTAATAATTAGGTTAACTATCTGCTTTTCTTTTGTGCTACCCTGAAAAAGCAATCTTTCTACCTCATGATTAATAGACCTACCGTAATCACTAACAAAATCTAACTAACTTATACTTCTTTCCATGGTATCATGGTGCAAAGGTAGGCTATTCCTGCGGAACGGCAGATGTAGAAATCAGTCATTGATGGCACGGAATTTCGTCAAGACCGTTTTCGGGTGAATAAAAAACAGGGGGATAGGCCCATAGCCCACCCCTCTGCTTATACTGACAGTGACGGAAGCTCTTACTGCGCAAGCAGCTTCTTTCCGTGGGCACTGGCATCAAGCGCAGCAACCAGCAGGGCCAGGACTGTTAAGGTAAAGATTCTTTTCATACGTAGTATTAGTTAAATGGATGAAACAAATGTGCTGCAAAGTTAACGTTTCGCAAACAGTTAGCAGGGGCGGAAATGTTTCAATTAGCATACACTTTTTCGTCATGAACGAAAAACAGGCCATTCATTCTTTGACAATTGCCAATTTATGAGTATCTTTGTGCCACGTTCATACCGTTCATAACAATCTTAAATCTAATGTATCGGAAAATCATATTGACGGCATTGGCCGTTTTGTGCCAGATTGCACTGCCCGCCCAGCAGGACATGCCTGTGCGAAACATCAGCTCGTCCGGCGGACTGTCAAACGACTTTGTTCTTTCACTGGCCATAGACGGACAAAACTATGTATGGGTGGCCACAGAGTCGGGGCTAAACCGCATAGCCGGCACAAACTGCCAGCCCATGCCCATGGTGGAGCCAGTGGCGGGCCAGCGGATAACTGCCGTCTTCTGGTACAAGCGTACAGACGATATAATGATAGGCACAGAGCGCGGACTGACAATCTACGACCCGCAGCGAGGCTCCTCACGCCAACTAAACGCCTCTGACGGCCTTGTTGCGTCAAGCATAAACCACATAGCAGGTGCCGACGGGGACAACGTGTGGCTCATCTACGGCAACGGACAAGTGCAGCGCCTTAACTGCCTCACCATGACTACAGAGGAGCTGGAGCTAAGCGAGCCACACAGCAACCGCTGCGCCCTTGACGACGGAAAGGGCAACCTCTACTTAGGCCACAGCCAGCACGGCATGACTGTGATGAACATCACCGGCCACACTGCCAGAAACTACCAGCACAAGGCCGACGACGAGAGAAGCATCCCCGGCAACAACGTGCGCATAATCTACAAGGACAGGGCGCAGCGCATCTGGGTGGGCACAGACCAGGGGCTGGCGCTGTTCCACCCTGAAAGCGGCACCTTCACACGTGTGGCCCACCCGTCGGGCATTTACCACGATAATGTTTACGACATCATGCAGACCGCCGACGGAACGCTCTGGGTGGCAACAGACATTGGCGGGCTGAGGTGCCTTAACCCCGACAGCCCTGTCCCTGCCTATGAGGACACAGACATCAGGCTCAGCTCGAAGAACACACGCTGCATTGTGCAGGATGAGTTTGGAAATATATGGGTGGGACAGCACAGCACGGGCGTGGACTTCATAAGCGCCCAGAAGCCAGTTTTCACAAAGCTTGACTATACCTACGATGACAACACGCCACAGCCCATCTACGCCATAACCCCTGACAACGAAGGGGGCGTGTACATGGCGGGAGAGACGGAACTGACCCAATGGCAGCAGGGCAGGATGACAGGCCTGTGGTCGGCCAGCAGCATAGCACAGAAGGAGTTCTCGCTGCCCCGCACTCTTATGACCGACCGCACGGGGCGCCTCTGGATTGGCGCTGACGACCAGGGCGTGTTCACCTTTGACAGGGCCACCGGCAGGTTTGAGCATATTGACGCCCTGCCGGAAGGTGCCGACATACACGCCTTTGTCGAGGATGAGGAGGGCCGCATCTGGATAGGCAGCGAAGCTGGAGTCTACGTGTGGCAAGACGGCCGCATATCGCTTCACGAATTTATCAGCAACACCATCAGTGCACCTGCCACATGCATCATGCAGACAGCGCCCGGACAGATGTTCGTTGCCACGCTGGGCGACGGCATCTGGTCGTTTGACATCAATGCCATGACAAGCCGCCACATTAGCTTTGGCAGCGACTTGCCATCGGGCAAGATAAACCAGGTGGTCGGCAACGCCAGAAGCGGACTCTGGCTGGCCACCGACGGCGGACTGGTGCACCTGAGCGACCCCATTGGGCTGGGAGGCATAAACACCTACGCCCTGGCAGAAGGGCTGGCCGACTGCCACGTGCTGGCTCTGCAGCAGGCCGAGGAGGGCGTGGTGTGGCTCAGCACATACGCCGGAATATCGCGCTTCTCAGAGGCCACGGGGCGCTTTAGCAACTATGGCACCCTGGGAGACGGGACCCGGCCGGGGGGCTTCGCCGTCGGCGCGGCTTCGACTGACGCCTCGGGCACCATCTATTTCGGCTCGGCCACGGGAGTGCTCTTCTTCCATCCGTCACAGATAAACAACATGCCGGCTGTGTCTGACGTGCAGATAGTGAGCTGCCAGGCCTACAACCCCGTGGGGCAGGACACTGAGATACTGCTGCTGCACACCGACGAGACGGGTGTGGCACGCACAACCTACAGGCAGAACACGCTGCGCATAGCTTTCACGGTGCGCAACTTTGCCCAGACCGGCCAAGTGGAATACTCGTACAAGATGGAGGGCATGGACGGCAAGTGGTACTATATTGACGACGACAACGACGTGGTGTTCAGAGGACTGCGCCCCGGCAGCTACACCTTCATTCTCAGGGCGAAGCTGAAGGACCAGGAATGGCAGCAGGCCAGCGAGACGCGCATGAAGATAGAGATAGCACCGCCCTTCTGGAGCACCTGGTGGGCCTGGCTGCTCTACATTGTTTTGCTGGCGGCTGCCGGATGGTATGCTTTCTGGGCTTACAAGAAAAGGCTGACGCAGCAGGCACAGATAGACATGGAGCGGAAGGAAAGCAGGCAGAAGGAGGAGCTGAACGAGGAGAGGCTGCGCTTCTTCACAAACATAACCCACGAGCTGCGCACGCCCCTGACGCTGATAATAGGCCCGCTGCAGGACCTGGCCGACGATGCGCAGATGCCACCTCAGGCAAGACGACGCGTGAACATGATACAGAAGAGCGCCGAGAGGCTGAGAAACCTGATTACGGACATTCTGGAGTTCAGGAAGACGGAGACCCAGAACCGCAGGCTCAGCGTGGCCAAGGGTGACATAGGGCTGTTTGTGAGAGAGATATGCCTCAACTACAAGGAACTCTACAACAACCCCAAAGTGCAATTCTCATACAACATTGCCGAAGGGCTGCCGCAGGTATTCTTCGACTCAGAGGTAATAACCACCATCATGAACAACCTGCTCTCAAACGCCATAAAGTATACTGAGCAGGGCAGCATCTCAACAACAGTGAAGGCAGAAGGCAACACACTGAGCATTGCTGTTGCCGACACTGGCTACGGCATAGCCCCGGAGGCCCTGTCAAACATCTTCGACCGCTACTACCAGGCCAAGGGCAGCCATCAGGCCGCAGGAACAGGCATTGGCCTGGCCTTGGTGAAAAGCCTGACGGAACTGCACGAGGGAACCATAAGCGTGGAGAGCCAGGAGGGCAAAGGCAGCTGCTTCACCCTGCAACTGAACACGGACAACACGTACCCCAGCGCTCTGCACAAAGAGGACACCCAGGAGGAAGGGAAGAAGCCTGCAGCCACACAGCCCGAACAAGAAAACGAGAACGCCGGGGAGCAGACAGAGGCAGAAATGCCCGCACTGCTCATTGTAGAAGACAATGCCGACATACGCCAGTACATTGCCGACTCCTTCGGCGAGGACTTCCAGATACTACAGGCAGAAAACGGCGAGGAGGGAGTGAGAATGGCCCTTAAGCACACACCCGACATCATTGTGAGCGACATTATGATGCCGCGCCTAAACGGCATACAGCTCACAAGACAGCTGAAAGGCGACCTGCGCACAAGCCACATCCCCATCATCCTGCTAACGGCAAAGGTAACCGACAGCGACAAGGAGGAGGGATATGACAGCGGGGCCGACTCATACCTTACCAAGCCCTTCACTGCCAAACTGCTGGGAAGCCGAATACAGAACCTGCTCACCGCACGCCGCAGGCTGGCGGAACACCTCACCACCCATCCGGTGGCAACAGGCCAGAAGGACGCGGAAGACAGCGTGCCACAACTGAGCCGACTGGACCGTGAATTCCTTGACAAGCTGAATGCCGTCATACGCGACAACATCATGACAAACGACATAGACCTGCCGTTCGTAACCGACAAGATGGCCATGAGCCACAGCACCTTCTACCGCAAGGTGAAGGCTTTGACGGGGCTGACAGCCAAGGAGTACATTCGGAAGTTCCGCCTGCAGTACTGCTACCAGCTCCTTGAAAGCGGCGACTACAACGTGAACGAGGCCGCCATGATGACGGGCTTCAACCAGATGGCCCACTTCCGCGAGACCTTCAAGAACGAATTCGGCATCCTGCCGTCGGAACTACTCCACAAGAAAAGCTAAACTATACTCGCGCGTAAATACTAATATTATAGTACTACTGGTGCTACCGGTGCTACCGGAGCTACTGGTGCTACTGGAATTGGTGTTACTACAGCAACAAGCCAAACATGTTCCGATGGAATGGGCAATTATTGGGGATGCGGCAGCCCCGCATTGTCATAAGGCAGCCCCGCATGATCATAAAGCAGCCCCGCATGATCATAAAGCAGCCCCCTGTGTTCATGTAGAGGCCCGGTAGAAGGCCGAAGCACCATGGCGCTACCGGTAACTTGCTGACTATCAGCATCCGGTAGCACCAGTAGCACCAGTAGCATCAGTAGTACCTATTTATATATATACTCGCTGTTGAGCGTTCTCCTGATAGTATGCCCAGAGTTTGTAAAAAAGACATTCGAAAGCTTGCAGGGAAAGAAAAAAATAATTAACTTTGCCCCGCCACGAAAAAAGGAGGTACAGACTTTTCCTGAAATGATAGTGAAGAAGGGGATTCCCGAAATATCCAGATTTGCATTGGTGGGGCTAATAGCTACAGCCATCCACTACGCGCTCTACTATCTGTGCCTAAGGTGGACTGGCCATAACGCAGCCTATTCCATAGGCTATGCCCTCAGCTTTGTGTGCAATTACGTCCTGTCCGTTAAGTTCACTTTTAGGGTGCCTTTCTCGCTTAGCCGCTTTGTGGGATTCAGTGTGAGCCACCTGCTGAACTATCTCGCCGGTGTGGTACTGCTGAACATAATGATCTGGGCTGGCATTCCTGAAGGCGTTGCCCCCTTGCCGGTGTTTGTATTGGTGGTTCCAATCAATTTCCTTCTGGTGAGATACGCCCTCACACGGCGCAAAGAAGCCCATGATGCTTATTACCTTACCCTAATCATGGCCGGAATAGCCATGTTCTGGCTACAGGTATACGATGCCCCCACGCTCAGTGACGACATGCTCTATCGCTTCGTATGGCTTGAGAATGAAAACAGTCCGGTGAGGTTTATAAGAAGCCTCGGCGACCTGTTCAGTTCGCAGGCAATCCACTATCAGCTTGTCAACGGCCGTTTCGTGGTACACCTGATAGGGCAGGCCATGCTCTGTTTTGTGCCGCCTATGCTGTTCCAGCTGATAAGCACTGTGCTCTTTGTGGTGTTGCTCCACTGTGTTGTTAAGTGGACGCGCACTTCCTGTTCATATTCTTTGCCTGTACTAATATGGACTTTGTTACTGCTCTTTGTGGTGTTCAGCGGTTTCCGTACTGCCATGTTGTGGAGCATCGGCACGGTAAACTACCTCTGGGTGCTGTCGTTCACCATGCTTTTCCTGCTCTATATACGGCGTGCAGAAAATCGCCCCGCCACCCGCTTCTCCTGGCTCATGGCTCCCGTGGCTGTGTTGGTGGGATGGAGCCACGAGGCCTTGTCGGTACCATTGTCCGCAGTTTTTGCCCTGATGCTGATAGTGCCCCGTCTTCGCCCAAGGAGCAATCTCGTGAGGCTAATGGCCTTATTCTACATTATGGGAACACTGCTGTGCCTTGCTTCTCCCGGTATCTGGGGCCGTGCCGGAGGCGAGATAACACTTCAGGCCCGGTTGCTCAGCGGCGCCATGAACCTGCTGACAAACATGCGTGTAGGCTGGATATTGCTGATAGTCCTGCTGACCATCCGCTTCAAGAAGAATTACAGGGACTTTGGCCGTCGGCTTCTGACAGCCCACTGGCACCGCCAGCGCCTTTCTTATTCAGCATTGGCTGTATCGCTGGCCATAATCGCTGTGTGCGGCACAAATCTGGAGCGCGTGGCTTTCTTCACTGATTTCATAGCGATGATGATTCTGCTGGACCTTGTTGCCCATGGCGTAAAGTTTTTTCTTCAGCGCAATGTCATCATTGCAGCCATAGCGGTGATGGCGGTGTTATATGTGCCGGCACTATTAGTGCGCAAGGACAATCTCTCAACATGGCAATATGCTTATAGCCAGATGAAGCAGCCCGGCACAGAAGTGGTAGGCGTGCCTATGGAGAGGGGCTACCAAGGTCCTCTGGCCAACTATTTCTATCAGCATTATGCTAACAGCGCCATAGAGTTTGGCTTTTTCTGCAGCTACATGGGGTTCGACTTCAAAGACACAAACATTCGCTGTGCTGCCGCGCTGGCCGGGAAAGAAAGAATCATATTCCTGCCAGAAGACGTGTTGAGACGTATTGATTCCGACAGCACTGCATACACCGACTATCAGCTTGATGAAAGCGGCAACCTATATGTGTGGCGGCTGCAAGAAGGACAACAAGTAAAGGGAGTCACTTTTGAACTCAACGATGAAGACCCCTCTACCTTGTGGCCTCACCAGCGGTTAGTAGCTTACAAGGGCAGAAGCTATGACCTTGATGACTTCCTTTTTGAGGATCTTACCGTGGGCGGCCAAAGGTTTTTGGTGTTTACAAAGCCCACTACCAATATTTACCGACGCATAAACCATATATCACTGAAAACAGACTGAAGTATGGAGCAGCAAACAGAAAGAAAGAAGAAGAGCGTCACGCTTATAGTGCCGGCTTTCAACGAAGAAGAATCGCTAAGGCCCTTCTACGAGCAGACGCTTATGACTATAGACCAGCTGGAAGACTATGACTTTGAGCTACTCTTCATCAATGACGGCAGCACCGATGCCACTCAGGAAATCCTGAAGGAACTGGCTGCCAAGGACAAGCGCGTGGCCTATATTGCCCTGTCGCGCAACTTCGGTAAGGAGGCTGCCATGCTTGCCGGCTTCGACCATGCGCGCGGAGACTGCGCCATTGTGATGGATGCCGACTTGCAGCATCCGCCTCATGTCATTACGGAGATGCTTGAACAATGGGAGTTGGGCTACAATGATGTGTATGCCCGACGCCGTACTCGTGGAAGAGAGAGTTGGCTGCGCCGTCGGCTGACTATGTTGTTCTATCGCATTCTGGCACGGTCGTCACGCTATGACGTGCTACAAAACGTTGGCGACTTCCGCCTGCTTGACCGTAAATGCATCAATGCCCTGCGCGAGTTGCGCGAGACAGAGCGATACACCAAAGGCCTCTATAGTTGGATTGGCTTCCGCAAAAAGGAAATATTGTTCAATCAAGAAGAGCGCCGATACGGCAAGAGCCACTGGAGTCTGCTGCAGCTTTCCGGGCTGGCCATAGAGGGCTTTGTGAGCTTCTCCACGGCACCGCTGAGATTAGCCACTGTGATGGGGATGCTCACAGGCCTTGGAGCTTTTGTCTATCTCATCTATACCTTTGTCAAGGCCATTGCCTATGGCGACCCTGTGGCTGGATATCCCACAATCATCTGCGTCATGCTCTTCCTTGGCAGTGTGCAGCTAATATGCATTGGCATCATCGGCGAATATCTGGGCCGTGTGTTCAACGAGACTAAGAATAGACCAAATTACCTGGTAGAAGAGTACTTCAAGAACAATATTGGAAGCTGAGCTTTTGATTATTTGCTATCGCTGCCGAGGCTATAGATGCACTTTTCTTGATGTGCCGTCGCTATAGCGTATGATGACTATGCTGTGGTTAAGTGGCATGTCAAATAATTTTCATGCGTGCGGCAATGCGCCAGTCCTTATGGATAGGCTGTGTCAGAGAGTCTGCGCCACGTGTGTCAATGAAAAGGATGGGCAGGTTGGTATGGTCTATCTTAGTCGTATCCACTATAGGTCTGTAATTATAAGGATCGTAGCTATCGGACAGTGCCGGTAGCGAGCTAATGACAGAAAACAATATTGTGATGATGGCTCTCATAATGTGTGTTCAAGAACTATTTGGGAAGCACAGATTGATTATTCATTGATGCATGGCAACTTTTCTATCCGGCACAGGTGCTCCTTTGTCTTCTTGTCGTAGCTAATGGCCACGAGCAGTATGTTGCCGGTATATTGTGCCACCTTTTCAGGGTAGTGTCGCTGGTGTATCTGGTCAATGGCCGTGCCGACGGTGTCGTTGTACTTCAGCTCAACGATGATGGCAGGCGTGGTGGTGTTTTTGCGTGGTATGAGCACAAGGTCGGCAAAGCCAAGTCCAGTCTGGAACTCGCGGTGAAATATGTAGTCTGCGTGTGCGTAGTAGTAGGCAATGGCCAGCACGCAAGCCATACTGTTCTCATCGCTGTACTTGATGATGCTGGCATTCTCGGTGTGTGCCTCGGCCACCATGCGGGCCACAGTCTGCTCGTCGCCGCGCAGCGTGGCCTCCAGAAGTTGCTCTGACTGCTGCAGGGCTTGTACGATAGAGGTCCAGCCGGTCTCTTCTACAGCGTTGGCCAGCTCTTCCGACACCTCGTAGTTGGGCACATAGCACTCACGCCGCTCCCAGTCAAAGGCCAGATATCCAAGATGTATGAGTACGGTGAGCACATCGTCGCGGCTACGTATGTCGGACAGGTCGTTACGGAACTTGGTGGTGTTCACCTTTGCCCTTCCGCCGGCCAGCATCTCAACGATGTCGTTTTTCAAACCATCGAAATTCATCTTGATATAGCTGGCTATGCTGTCGAAGGCACCGGTGGTGGCCCAGAAACTGCGGCAGCGGCCACGAGTCACAGCCTGCATTACAGAGTTAGGGTTGAACATGGAGGCATGCGGGCCAATCTGATAGCCGTCGTACCACTTCTCCAGTTCTTCAAAAGACATCTGGTGTTTTGTTGCCAATGCCTGAACCTCATCCTTGGTAAATCCAAAAAAAGATGCCATGTTACCTGGCTCTATCATGGAATACTCCAAGAAGTTGTTCATTGCCGACTGTGTGCAGTATTTTTTGATGGGCAGGATACCCGTCATATACACACCGGCGAAAACCTCTAATCCCAGTACGTCCTTAAACATGGAGCGCAGCCAGCTGACATAGTCATCGGTCTGATCGGGCAGCTTCGGGTCTTGGGCACACTCGCGCAAAATGGCATCCCACTCGTCAATGATGAAGATGAAGGTGTCGCCCGTGGCAGCGTGGATACGCAGCAGGTAGTCCATCAATGTATCTTCTTTGTGCATCTCTATGTCTGGAAACGACTTGGCAATATCGGTGATGAGTGCTTTTTCCATCAGCTCCACAACGTTTCCATTTTTCAGGTAGCGTGTGAAGGAAGAGAGATCGCAATAGATGACGGGATACTTGTTGAGGTGTTCTTCGAATGTAGGATTGCTGGCAATCTGTAGGTGTTCGAAGAGCGGGCGTGAGTCGCACGAGCGGTCGTAGTAGGCGGCCAGCATCCTTGCCGCCATTGACTTGCCGAAGCGGCGGCAACGCGTCACGCAGGTAAAGCTGTACTCTGTGAAAAGTGTCTTGTTGACGACGGCTATAAGACCTGACTTGTCAACGTACTCGCTGTTCAGAGCTCTTTTGAAGGCCGAGTTTCCTTTGTCAATATAAATGCCCATGATTTTGTAGGAATTGAAGAATATGGTGCAAAGTTACTATTTTTCAGTTGACCTCACAAATAATAAGCTTGCTTACTGCTCTTTTTTAACTATTTATATTTATCGTTGCCATGTGTATGATTTATGGCAAGGAAATCACACTATCGTAGTCGGCCTCGCCGCGAATCATTCTTTTTCGATTGCAATCGAAGTTGTCATCTATCAGGTTGCGTGTGGACTCGTATTCTGGAATTACAATGCCAGCCAAATAAAGAAGCAGATGGGGGAGGTCATCGGTCATAAAGGGACGGTTTACAGACGCTGCCATCTGCCTGCATAGGTCAGGATGGGCAGCCTGGTAGGCATCGGTGCAGTGAATCCAGAAGGGAATGTCGAACTGTGCCTTGACGTATTCTTTTTTGAGTTTTAGGTTTCGGCCAAACTCTGTTCCGCTGTCATAGACCAGCTCACCATGATCGGGTACGTATATCATGACGGCATTGTCGTGGCAGAATGTATTGATGATGGAGTCAACCACATAGTCATTGTAGCGAATAGCATTGTCATAGTCGGCAAGTGTCTGTTTCTCATTGTCATTCAAATCATGCCTGAATGTGTAGTCGGCAGGTTTGAAATACTTCCAATCAGGTGGGAAGCGCTGGCTGAAGTCGTTGTGTATGCCGATGAAATGAAACATTACCAGGCGTGGATTGTGTGATAATGCCGCATCCGACTTGTTGTAGTCATCAAGTAGTCCAATATCGTAGTCATGGGTTTGTTTGTTGCGTTGTGTAAACATGAGTGGAGAGAGTTCTAAATGGTTTATGAACGAATCCTCAATGAAGTCGCTAAAAGCCGACCGCTTGTCTAAGCTATACTGATTGCTAAAAAAGTAAACATCGTATCCAGCCTTTCTGAACAGAACGGGAACGAGGGGATGGTTGTACCAGCTGTCATGATGGTCATAGTCATAAAGTGAGAGCATGTGTTGGAAGGCCTTGAACGTAAGATTGAAGGATGCAATCACATTATCGAATCGATATAGCTTGCCACTGTTGAACAGGCTGTCTTGTAGTGGAGTGGTGGCATGATGGTATCCATAGAGTGAGGCATGATGGCGATTATAGCTTTCTCCTATTATGAGTACAATGAGCGGTGAACGAAAGGAGCAGGAGTCAACGTGTGTGGTCATAGCATTGTCTACCAGACGTTGGCGCATGTGTTTCAGTCGGCTGATTTCCTTAACCGAGAGCATCAGTCTATAGATGGGCAAGTATTCGCGTGTGTTTGACTCCACAGGGCAAAGCTCGGCCATGTCATCGTCAGAAGTACGGGTATAGACGAAATGCAGATAGCGCTTGTTGCTGACGCTTCCAGCAAACGAGAATAAGGTTATGACAAGCAGGAAGGATGCTATGCTGCGAGGAAAAGTGACATACGCCCTGCGCATCAGCCATATTGCCACAGGCAGGATAAAGAATAGTATGAGCGGCGTAAACAACAACCGCAAAGAGAAATAGGTGCTGAAAGCCTCAGTGGCCTCCTGTCCATTTGTTTGCCCCCAAGTGATAACGATGCTCGGAATAAGAGGGGCACCCATGAGCTGGTAGCATAACATGTCAATGACGCCAATAAAGAAGAAAAGGCCAAACACTGTGGCTTTCACACTTCGACGCCATCCTAAAGGAAAGAGCAATGTGAGTGTACAAAGTAAATAGACATCAGAGAACAACTCAAGTTCAGAGAAAAGCCGGTTGCTATAGGTGATAAAGAGGACAGATATGCTACAGAGAAATAACAGCGAGATGTAAAACACGGGGTTACGAGTGATGGGCCGCTGTAGTATACCCCAATTCTTCTTTACAAACAGTCCTATACCTATCGAAAAGTAGGCTATGGCAAAAGTAAGGACAACAGTAACAGGAACCTCCAAGACAAGACTCTGCTGGCGGAGGAAATGGAGGCTGATTATGCGGATGAGGAAATAATGGTAGACGTATACTTGAAGCGTGTTGTTGCCGATGAGCTTCAGCTGACGGTCAACAAAGGTGTTGCAATGGCTACTGGGCTGAAAAAGGGAAAGAAGGGCAAGAATGGCAATGAAAGCAATGGTAAACTCTGTATAGAGCGACAGATTATCAAGGCGGTTGAAGTGGGTTGCAATCAGCACTACATAAACTGACAGCAGGACAATTCCAAGCCAAGGTTTTTCCTCAAAAAAGCGGTTGAGCGAGTACTTGCGGCCAATAAAGCCTACAATAAAGAATGGCCAGTAGTAGAAATTACTCCATGTATTGAGAGCATCCTTAACTGTGTTATCAGGTAATCTGACGGCAATCAGCAGCACAATCCATATTGTCGCTGCTATAAGAACGTCAACTGCCAGCCAGCGCATGCCATTTCTACCGACTGTTAACCGGAATGGCAGCAACAGCAAATAGAATATGGTGAGTGAAAGCAGGTACCAATAGCCAAAATGGCCACCATTAAACAGAAAGATGTCCACGCCATCGAAAAGCAGAGCATTAGCAAAGCCTACCACCAACATGGGTCTCAGAAAGCGGCAGGCCTTCTGGGAGAAGGTGCGGGGAGTGGGCAAACGGTTGACAACGAAGCCAGAAAGAAAGAAGAACAATGGTACATGGAAAGTGCAAATAATGTTGAACAGTGCGTTGAAAGGTGGCTGCTCGTCATATATGCAGAAATACATGGTGTTTCCCCACACTACCAACAGCATGGCCAAGCCTTTCAGCTTATCAATATAGGGCAAGCGCTCCTTATTCATGTATAGTGGGCTGCTTGGTGATGATGGTAAGGCTATCGGCATTGTGTCCCACTACCCAGACGACGTCAGTGCCGTGACTAAGAGCACTGTCGGCAATGGCGGTTACTTGCCGTTCGTTGTATTGGGAAAGAATTGCTTCGCTAATGGTGGTTTTCCAGGTGTAGTGACTGTAGTGCTTGACTGCCAATCCCCAGGCGAAAGCATCAACAGGGCGCACGCAGAAGTTTGAGTAGCGTGGCTCGTCTTCGTTGTCAATGTTTATGCAAAATGCGTGCCGTGGTGGCTGGGGAGCTGCACTAATGGCCTGCATGGCTAACCGCTGGCCAGTGAGTCCCGACTGTCTTGCTGCATAGTAATGGCGCACATCGGTAAAGAGGGCTGCGGCAAGGAAAAGGGCAAAGGAAATGAACAGCAGTTTGACACGGTATGACGCGGTATTACTGATGATGAATCCAACGATGATTGCCGCCATGGAGAGTGCGGCATAGTTGTGCATGATGCTGACGAGTGTGACCAAATGGGGCGAGGCAAGAATGAAGAAGGCTACGACTAAGGACAGAAAGGGCAGGGTTCGGAACTGTCTCCACTGGCCTGCAAGCAACAGCAGGAACGGCAATGATAAAAGAAGAGTGGATGCTACGAGAAGCCAGTTGCGTGTAGGAGGATAGACCAAACTCATGAAGTCAACAGGCACCCAGGTATAGAGCATTAGCTGGGCGAAGTCTTTCAGATGGTCTGTGAACGATGAGTCCATGTACTGCTCGTCATATTCTACAGGGATGATGCCAGTGTAAGTTATTGTGAGATAGATAATGAAATAGGCAACAGCTATCAGCAAGCCAATACCCAGGTGGCGCAGTGCATCACGCCGGATGGAAAGGCCGAAGCCATAGGCCACTACTGGTGAGACCACTGCCCAGGCCAGTCCGTTCTCCTTTGACAGAGCGGCCATGATTATGCATGCTATCCACAGCTTCCGCTTTCCCTTCAGGTAGCACCATAATGATAGGAGCCCCCAGAACTGGGCGTAGGTTTGGTTGAAACCATCGCAGGCAAGGGTTGCCCCCAAGATGGCAGGTGAGAAGAAGAAGAAAATGGAGGCAATGTTAGTGGCTATTGACGAGAAGTTTAGCTGTTTGCAAATGGCGAAGATGAGAAGTGCAGAGAGCGTGTGGCCAATGATGATGAAGAGATGGTTGAGTACGGGGAAGAGTGCCGGCCACCAACCGACAATGCAGCCTAAGAGAAAATCGAAGGGGCGTCGAACTGCGTCTGGGAAGAAATAGCCAGGATCGGAGATTTGTATATACCAAGGTGACTGTAGGGTGGTGTAGTCATCGAAGGTAGGTCCGATGCCACAGACTCCCCAGAGTATGAAAGGGAGTGAAAGGAGGATGATGAGTATGGCAGGTTGTCTGGTTATGTTACTGGGCATGTGTATGGAAAAGCCTGCGTGTTTTACCATTGGCATTAATAGTATAGCGTTTGGAAAGATATTGTATTGGCCTTCCCTGCAAGTCGTAACAAGTGCAGGGTGTGTGATTGTGTGATGTTGATATTTGTGCAATTCCTGTTTCTTGGCCGATTTGCTGGATTTGTGCATCAAGAAGTGGAAGATGGGTGTAGAACCAGTGTTGGGCAAGCTCTATGCATGTTGCCATATCTGGAATGGTGTATCCCCAACGCCTGTTGTGAAGCTGCCATGAAAGATTGAGGGCGAAGCCTACCTGGGATGTGGCGAAAGTGGTGGTGAAGGCTGTTATTCGTTGATTTAGCATCACACTGCACTCATCCCACAATGCCAGGTATGCATTGACAAAAGAGCGGTTGCTGCTTTTGAGGAGAGTGGCAAAATAGGCATGGGATGACTGATGTACGCGCGAGAATGACCCCGGAGCAACTTCGTAGCTGGAGTCGAAGTCCCAGACGCATGGCATCTGGAGCAAGGAAGTGGCGCTGTCATCGTATTTTTTCAAGTACATATTAGCACCTCCGCTATCGCGAGTACCGAGTATGTCATGAACGAGAAGCCATTTGGCAAAGGAGGTTATGTCAATATATTGTTCATAGTGGTCAATGGCAAGGCTTTGCTCAGCAAGACATATATACTGCTGAATAGACTGTAGTTTGTCATTACTTATCGTGTCATCATCGGGATATTTGAATGTCCAGCGATAATCACTGTCATCGGTGTACCATTGGGAGGGGAAGGAGATGTCTTCTTTCCACCAGTAGGGGTCGCGCTCAACAATAAACCCAGTGTTTTTGTCGCAATTGATGCGGCAATCTGGATTGCGTCTGACGGTTTCCATAAGTAGGTAACATCCTCTGTAGTCTCCGTTTATGACAACATTGCAGGGAGTGTAGGCAGCAGTCCATTCCATCCCTAAGAGTTGACTAATCTTGAGTCCAATAATGGTGTTGAGGGATGTTGCGTCTTTGAGGAGTCGCCAGTGCTTGTCCTTATAGCGGCTAGCGTTATCGCGCAACAAGAGGTCGGCCTTGCGTTCCAGTTTCAACTTGTAAGGCATGTTAAGCGGATTTGAAAAAAAAGCTGATGTATTGCCATTGATGCGTATTGTTGCTCCGCTATTTCCGGCCTCATAAGTGCCACTGTCATAGAGTGTATCGCCAAACAGGGTAATGATTATCTGGCATGGCACTTTGTTTTTGTAAGTGATATTAAGGTTTTGAGGGTCTCCAGGTTTGGCAACCACCATTCCCTGGGGTTCCTCATTGTCAAGTGTAGTTATCTCCACTACGCGTAACCCCGCCTGCCGCACCTCGTCAAGGCCGACATGTTCTTCAGCAGCCATGTATCCGAATGAAAAGACAACTATAAGTAATAAGCACAGTGGCTTTGCCATTTTTCTGGTGTTGTATCAGCGTATAACAATTTTCCTTCCGTTCCTTACATATATGCCTGGTTTAGGCTTGGTGTTACCGGTAACTCTTCTTCCGTGTAAATCATACATCTGGTTGTCACGGGGGTGTTGAAAGGATGAAGCAACCTCAATGTCAGCCAATTCTTCAAAATAAGACTTATTGTAGAATAGGGGTAGCTCTGTGCGGTCAATGAAGTCCATGCGTTGCCTAATCCAGTCGCAGATATAGGCATACTCAGCATCGAAGTTGATGGTGTCGCCCCATAGGTCGCTGTCACCGCTCCATCTGGCGGTTTCGCGCTGTGCTGCCCCGCTGTTTTTTACGTCTGTGTAGTAGCGGGTTACAAGTGCCAGAATGCTGTCTGTGTGGAAGGGCTGCCCTGGCTGTCGCAGTTGGTGGTAACGTGCATTGAGGCTGTCTATGTATCCATCGAAGTTGTCGCGGTACATGCGGTAAGTGAGCAGCAGCTCTAAGTCAAGCCTGAAGAGAGGTGAGTTGTAATAGCCTTCTTGTATTTCCCTTACAAGTTGCCCGCCCCATCGCTGTCCGAAAGTGGCATCCAAGTCCCATGGGGCTAAGGTAAGGCACTGAGAGGCTGTTTTGTCGTAAACAGCCCAGTAGATATTTTTTCCACCGTTGTCTACGGCATTGACTACATTGAAGAAGATATTGTAGTCCATAACTACGGGCATGTCAAAATAGTCATTGACTTGTTGCTGGAATTCTGTGTCAGTGCTGCTTGCAACAAAGTTTATTGCAGCTACGAGCGACATCCAGTCAAGAGTGTCGCTGTCGCTAAGGTCGGGATACTTCATTTCGAACCCATAGAGAGTCTCACTGCTGTTGTCATAGCTATTGATGAAGTCAAACATCTTTGTTTTGTTCCAACTCACGCTCTTATAGAGGCATCCGCGTATCTGCCCGGTATTACTGATTTTCTTTAACTTTAGCTGCTTGCGGTCCATCATTTCCGAGAAATTGTAAATTCCCCTGTACTCATTGTCAAGGAACAGCTCGACAACAATACCCCTTACCCCATTGCGTGCTTTTGGCTCATAGACAGCATAGTAAGGTGATGTTGCCATGCTGTTCCATAAGTCCATGGCAATGCGGTTTCTTAGCCTGAAAACATCGGCCTGACCTGCATCAAGCATCCAATTGTTGTCAGAACGAAGTCCGAAAAAGGAGTAGTCATCGGAGAACTTCACCTTATAGTTGCGTTTATGCTTGCCCTCGGCATTTGTTGAGCCTCCACGCCATTTGATGTTGGCAGGAAGAGTTTGCGAACAAACAGAATCGGGATGAGACAAGATAAATGTGGCAGGTTGGTATTCATATCCGAAGGATCCTTGCAGTTGTACCAGTGGCAGGAAGGTGAACATCAGCTTAGCCTGAATGATAGGGCCTGTGGTGTTTTGGAAGCTGAAGTTGACGGATGTCTCGGAAGTAAGATTTGTAATGGCCAAGGTACTGTCGGCCGACAATCCATCCATTGAAAGCAGACTCCAAGGGCTGTCAAAACGTATGCTTACCGTCGTATTGTTGTTGAAACAAGTGCGTGGTAATGTGGCCAGGAAGGTGTTGGTCTCCTGATTCCACATTGCCATTTTCCCTGCAACAAAGAGTTGTGCTTTGAGAGTTGTGCTTAAGGCAATTATTATGACTAAGACTGCGAGCTTCCTCATCCCTGCTACATGAGTACAATTAGTTTACAACAGCTATTTTGCAGACCACGCCCTTCTTGCCCTCGCTTGTAGCAGCACAAACCATGTAAATGCCAGAGGCAACGAGGCGGCCCTGTTGATTACGACCATTCCAGGTGAACATACCTCCATTTGAACGGCCTTGTGCCACAAGCTGTCCGTTGGTTGATAGAATCTTAACGTCGGCATCGCGAGAAAGGCCTACAACGGTAATCTGTCCTTCATAGCCAGAAACTACCGGGTTTGGATAAGCGTACACATCATCGCTCACCATTTCAATAGCAGCCTCAGTAGCATTACTCATATATGAGCACAGACCTTGGTCGGTACCGAAGAAGACCTCTCCCGTCTGCTGATTGATGGCAATAGACTCAATAATGTTGGATGGCAAGGGGCTATTTTCAGAGGTAAAGTGATACACTTGCTCAATGTTGTCATCGCTGATGAGATAGACACCAGACCCAAGTGTTCCAAACCATTTGCGGTTGCCACCGTCGATGGCTATTGCCGAAACGTCAACGCCTGCCAGAAGATAGTCGGCAAGGTTGGTGCCGTCGTTGCGGGGCACCTTGACCTGAGTGGCATAGTCAACCTGCACTCCGACCCGCTCGGATTCAATAAGGTAAGGGCCGTTGGCTGTGCCTATCCAGATATTCCCGCCTAAATCCTCGACCACGCACTTAGGATTGTACATCTCTGGAGCACTTGTTCCGTCTTGGTTGACGAGATGCGTGACAGCGCATACAATAGAGTCGGTGGCAGGGTTATAGCAGTAGAAGGACGGTTTGCCCCAGTGGCTGTTGACAAACCACATAAGGCCACGGCTGTCAAATATCATTCCACCCAGCTTGGGGAGTGATTCTCCGTTTTCTATTAATACCTGTTGCGGATGATTTATCCACTGCCCGTCTTTTTTTATCTCAATAATAGAGTTCACGGTCACGTCGCCTTGTATTATCCACAGGTTTCCATTGCTATCAAATGTGACACCGTTAGTAATGACATATTTGTTGCTCGTGGTGGCAGTTTTGAGTATGCTGTTATCCTTATTGTAATATTTAACCAACTCACCATCGTAATATTCAAAGAGACCAGTTCTTCCTCCGGCAAAAATGTGCTTGCTGTCAAATGGGTCTACATCCAAAGCATACATATTAACAAAAGTCCAGTCGTTTCCTGTTCCTTCCACCCCTGTCATGTCATCTTGCAGGAACACCCATTCATCGTCCTGTTTAATTTGTACTGTAGCAGGCAATATAAGGTTTCCAAAGCCGTCACCGCCAACGGTGTACAGTACTCCGTTCTTCATTCTCATAAACCCGAAGTTGTTGTAGCGCGGGCCGCCTGGCTGCAGGGTGCGCACTGTGGATATGTACTGGTTCCAGTCGCTAAGGTCGGTGGTGAAGGTGCCGGCGGGGGCGGTGCCTGTCTGGCTCCAGTTGTGGGGGTCAATGAGGTTCTTGCTGAGGAGGCCGGAGAGGATTGTCCCTGTTGACGTGCGCAGATAGAGAGTGGTCTGGTCGCTGCCTATGGCGGTTATGTTCTGGTCCAGGATGTAAGACTCGGCAATCTCTGCCCGCTGCAAGTTCACCTTGACAGCTCCGAAGCCGGTTGCCAAGTAGGCATAGATGCCGCTCATGTAGATGCTGTTCACCGTCTTGTCCTGTGTCATGGACTTGGAGTAGAGGGCACTCAGGTTGGTGACATTGCCAGACAAGTCCATAAGGTCGAAGTTTGAGTTGCTGTAGACAATAAGGAGGCGCTGGGCTGTCTGGTTCCAGCCTATGAGGCTTATATATGTGTCGCTCAGGGAGTTCACCTTGTCGTATGTGGTGATGCTCTCGTCGTTGAGGTTGTAGCTGTACAGGCTGTTGGAGGCCCTGACAAAGAGCGTGTGGCTGCCAGCCTTCACAATCTGCTGCGGCTCGTAGTAGGACATGTAGGCCTTCCAGGTGTCTACCTGCGCCAATGCGGGGCTAAACGACAAATGACAAATGATAAATGACAGTGCTGCCACAATCATCCATTTTCTGGTTCTATATTTCATTAGGTGGAGGAATTTGTGGGTGTTGTGGATTTCGTGGGTGTTGTTATATCATTTATTATATTTGGCGCGCAGCTCGCTGCAGAGCTTGGCTGTGGCGCGGGCCCGGTGGCTGATTTTGTTCTTTTCCTCCTCGCCCATCTCGGCAAAGGTCTGGGTGTAGCCTTCTGGCAGGAAGACAGGGTCGTAGCCGAAGCCCTCCTCTCCCCGCGGCTCGCTTATTATCTCTCCTTCCACCGCGCCCCGGAAGAACTGGAGACTATACACGCACTCCATCCCGTGGAGCATCCTGATGAGAGCAAAAACGGTGACAAACCTTGCCTTGCGGTTATCGCTGCCGGCAAGTTTCTTCAGCAGCAGGTCCATATTGGCCTTGCTGTCGTGGCTCGCCACTGCTGTATTGCCCTCTTTTTCAGCATTCATGCTTGCATAGCGGGCACTGTAGATGCCCGGCTCGCCGTCAAGGGCATCAACGAAGAGCCCTGTATCATCGGCAAAACAGTCTATATGGTAGTGGTCGTAGACGTATTTTGCCTTCATGGCGGCATTCTCCATCAGCGAACTACCTCTTTCTGGTATGTCCTCGTGGCAGCCAATGTCTGCAAGTGAAAGGACTTCAATCTGCTGGCCAAGGATTTGGCGCACTTCCTCCAGCTTGTGCTGGTTGTTGGTAGCGAAAACTATCTTCATAACTTTACCGCGGTAGCTGTTTATTTATTTATCACTATTCTCTTTAATCTTCACCTTCATTTCATCAAAGCCCTCGCCATAGACGCCGATGACATTGCTCTGCGAGACGAAGGCCTTGGGGTCTATCATCTTAATGAGTCGGAAGATGGTGGTGCTCTCGTTTTTCTTTGCCAGGATGCAGAGCACCTTGCGCTCCTGCCCGGTGTACCAGCCGTGGCCGTCAAGGATGGTGACGCCATGGTCCATCTTCGTGCCCACGGCATTGGCTATCTCCTGCAACTTGTCGCTGAAAATCATGAACTGCACGCTCTGGCGCTGACGGTTCATGAGGAAGTCGAGCATGAAGTTCTCTATGACCATGGTGCACAGGCCGAACACCACCATATAGGCACGCTGCAACATGTCGCCAAACTGCGGTATGAGCAGACAGGAGCCTATGATGATGAGGTCAAGGAATGTAAGCACGGTGCCAAGAGAAACATTCCTGTACTTGTTGACCGAGGCTGCAATGATGTCGGTGCCGCCGGTAGAGCCGTTGTTAAGGAACACTATTCCGAGCGACGACCCTGTCATGGTGCACCCCAGGATGAGCGACATGAAGTTCTGGCCCTCGCCCAAGATCTTGACAAAGTGGCCATTTTCATCCACTGGCATGAGCTGCTGGAACAGGCCAAGCAGGAATGACAGCATGGTGAAGGCATAGATGGTTTTTGACAGGAACTTCCACCCCAGAATGCGCAAAGCCATTATGCCCAGTAGAACGTTGATGCCAAAGTATGTGTATTCCAGCGGGAACGAGGTGGCATAGAACACGATGGCCGATATTCCGGCCACGCCTCCCGTCACAATCTCGTAGGGCATGAGGAACACGGTGAAGCCAAAAGCATACAATATGAGGCCGAGGGTTATGAAGACATAATCCCCGACCTCCTTGAGTATCAGCTTGTGGTCAATGGTCATATTGCGAACGGTAGCAAATTATTCTCTCTTCTCTTTTCACTTAAGAACGATGTTCACCATGCGCTTGGGCACGATGATGACTTTCACTATCTGCTTGCCGTCGGTATATTTGGCTGTGCGCTCGTCGGCACGGACGGCCTGCTCAATGGTCTGGTTGTCGGCATCGGCAGGGAACTGCATGTCAAAGCGCACCTTGCCGTTGAACTGAACGCCCATCTTGATGGTGTTCTCCACGAGGTACTCCTCGTTCCACTTTGGCCACTGTGAGTCGCAGACGGAGCCTTCGCCGCCCAGCAGCTGCCATAACTCTTCGGCCATGTGGGGGGCGAAGGGGGCAATGAGCACCACGAGGGTCTTCAGCAGCTCGCGGTTCTTGCACTTAAGCTGTGCCAGCTCGTCGGTGGCAATCATAAAGGCGGACACAGCTGTGTTGTAGGAGAAGGCCTCAATGTCCTGAGTCACCTTCTTAATGAGCTTGTGCAGGGCCTTCAGCTCCGCGGGAGTTGCGGCTGTTTCCGATGGAGAGGCATCGGACACGACGGCCGTTACCAGGCTCCAGAAGCGGCGCAGGAAGCGGTGGCAGCCCTTGATGGTTTTCGGGTCCCAGGGCTTCGACTGCTCTATGGGGCCAAGGAACATCTCGAACAGGCGCAGGGTGTCGGCACCGTAGTCTTCCACTATCTTGTCGGGGTTGACCACGTTGTACATTGACTTCGACATTTTCTCCACGGCGCTGCCGCAGATGTATTTGCCGTCCTCAAGTATGAACTGTGCGTCCTTGTACTCGGGGCGCCACTGACGGAAGGCCTCCTGGTCGAGCACGTCGTCCTGTACTATGTTCACATCTACGTGGATTGGCGTCACGTCGTACTGGTCTGTCAGGCCCAGGCTGACGAAGGTGGGGGTTTTCTCCGTACCGCCTGTGTTGATTCTGTAGACGAAGTTGCTGCGTCCCTGAATCATGCCCTGGTTGACAAGCTTCTTGAACGGCTCCTCCTCGCAGCTGTAGCCGCAGTCGTAGAGGAATTTGTTCCAGAAGCGCGAGTAGATGAGGTGGCCGGTGGCGTGCTCCGAGCCGCCCACGTAGAGGTCTACCGAGCGCCAGTATTCGTCGGCGCTGTTGCTCACCAAGGCCTTGTCGTTCTTCGGGTCCATGTAGCGCAGGTAGTAGGCTGACGAGCCTGCAAAGCCCGGCATGGTGTTCAGCTCTAAGGGGAACACGGTTTTGTTGTCGATGTCAGAAACATCGACCACAGTGTCGGTCTTCGTGTCCCAGGCCCAGCGCTTGGCGCGACCAAGTGGCGGCTCGCCGGTCTCGGTGGGCTTGTATTCGTCTATTTCGGGCAGCTCAAGCGGCAGGCACTCCTTCGGCACGATGTAGGGCATTCCGTCCTTGTAGTAGATGGGGAAGGGCTCGCCCCAGTAGCGCTGGCGGCTGAAGATGGCATCGCGCAGGCGGTAGTTCACCTTCACGCGGCCCAGGCCCTTTTCAGTAACATATTTCTTTGTGGCGGCGATAGCCTCCTTTACGGTCAGGCCGTTGAGGGAGAAAGGGCTGTCCGACGGAGAAGCGCCGGACACGACGGCAGGTGAGTTCATCACGATGCCCTCCTTGGCATCGAAGCTCTCCTCCGAGACGTCGGCACCCTCAATGAGCGGAATGATGGGAAGACCAAAATGCTTGGCAAAGGCATAGTCGCGGCTGTCGTGGGCCGGTACGGCCATGATGGCGCCAGTGCCATAGCCAGCCAGCACATACTCAGCTATCCAGATGGGAATTTTTTCTCCCGTGAAGGGGTTGATGGCATAGGAGCCAGAGAAGACACCTGTGACGCTGTGGTCCATCTGGCGCTCGCGCTCGGTGCGCTTCTTCACGTAGGCCAGGTATTCGTCCACGGCCTGCTTCTGCTCAGGGGTGGTGAGCTGCTGCACCAGTTCGCTCTCGGGTGCCAGCACCATGAAGGTGACACCGAAGATGGTGTCGGCGCGGGTGGTGAACACCGTAAAGCCAGAAGCCCCCCCTACGCCCCCCGAGGGGGCTTCTATAGTTTTGCTATCGGTGGACTTTTCTATCGTGCCCCCCTCGGGGGGCGAAGGGGGGGCCACTTTGAAGAATATCTCTGCGCCCTCGCTTCTTCCTATCCAGTTGCGCTGGGCCTCCTTGATGGAGTCGCTCCAGTCAATCTTTTCCAGACCGTCGAGCAGACGCTGTGCATAGGCACTGACGCGCAGGCACCACTGCCGCATCTTCTTCTGCTCCACGGGGTAGCCGCCGCGCTCCGAGACACCGTTCACCACCTCGTCGTTGGCCAGCACCGTGCCCAGCGCCGGACACCAATTCACCATCGTCTCGGCGAGGTAGGCGATGCGGTAGTTCATCAGCACCTCCTGCTTCTTCTTCTCCGAGAACGATGCCCAGTCGGCGGCGGTAAAGTGTAGCTCCTCCGTGCCTAAGGCATGGCAGTTCTCTGTGCCCATCAGCTCGAAGTGCTCGATGAGCTTGATGGTGGGCTGCGCCTTGTTCGACGATGTGCTGAAGTACGAGCGGAACATCCTCTGGAAGGCCCACTGCGTCCACTTGTAGTAGCCTGGGTCGCAGGTCCTTACCTCGCGGTTCCAGTCGAAGGAGAAGCCAATCTTGTCCAATTGCTCGCGGTAGCGGTTGATGTTCTCCTCGGTAGTGATGGCGGGGTGCTGTCCCGTCTTTATGGCATACTGCTCTGCGGGCAGCCCGTAGGCGTCGTAGCCCATGGGATTCAGCACGTTGTAGCCCCGCAGCCGCTTGTAGCGGGCGTAGATGTCCGAGGCTATGTAGCCTAAGGGATGCCCCACATGCAGACCCGCACCAGATGGGTAAGGGAACATGTTCAGCACATAGAACTTCTTTTTCTTCTCGTCCTCCACTACGCGGTAGGTCTGTTGCTCCACCCACCGCTGCTGCCATTTCTTCTCAATTTCTCTGAAGTTGTATTCCATAAGTAAGGTTTATTTCTTTAATAATGTGCAAAGATACGGCATTTTCTCCGAATGACCAAAAAAAAAGGCGAAAAACTGCAAAAAGCCGCTCCTTTCCCCCCAAAAACGGCAACTTTCTGCCAGCAGACCGGGTGGATGGCATACAGATAAGTGCCACTTATGTCGGAGATAAGTGCCACTTATGTCGGAGACAAGTGCCACTTATGTCGGAGACAAGTGCCACTTATGTCAGAGATAAGTGCCACTTATCCCGAAGAGAAGTGCCGGTTGTCCTTGGGCTTGATTTCGGGCAAGTGATTGCCACACCTTGGCTGAACCCGCACAAAATCTTGGGGAAAAAGGCTAATTGACGCAAAAGAGAACATTTTCGGCAAAAAAATTTGCCACGTAAAAAATAATGTAGTAACTTTGCACGTGAATTGCATTTTTTTTCATTATGGATGAAAGAAAACATGAGAGATATGTGAATCCGTTCACCGACTTCGGGTTCAAGAAACTGTTTGGCACGGAACCGAACAAGGAATTCCTGGTAAGTCTGCTCAACGCCATGTTCGACCACATGGCGCAGGACAGCCTTGACCCCCGTCTGGTGATAAAGGAACTGAAATACCTGCCCACGGAGAAGCTGGAGCAATACGGCGAGCGGCGAGCCGTTTTCGATGTCTATTGCGAGGCGGAGAACGGTGAGCGCATCATCGTGGAGATGCAGAAGGCCAGCCAGGACTTCTTCAAGGACCGCTCCGTGTTCTATTCTGCCTTCCCTATCATAAAGCAGGGCCAGGTGGGCCAGGACTGGGACTTCCGTCTGAACCACGTCTATACTGTGGGGATACTGAACTTTGTGTTCCCCACCGACGAGTACGACAAGGACTGCTTCCACCATGAGGTGAAGCTGATGGACACGAAAGACAAGCACGTCTTTTACGACAAGCTGACCTACGTCTATCTTGAGATGCCGAAGTTCCGTAAGACGGAAGACGAATTGGAGTCGATGTACGACAAGTGGCTCTTCGTCCTGAAAAACCTGTCTCGCCTGTTTGACCGTCCCGCCGCCCTTCAGGAGCGTATATTCGGCCGGTTTTTCGAGCAAGCGGAGATAGCCCACTTCACACCTGATGAGGCACGCATACACGAGGAGAGCCTGAAGCACTTCCGTGACCTGCACAACGTCATCAGCTCGGCAGAGCGGCGAGGGCGTGCAGAAGGGCGTGCAGAAGGAAGAGAGGAAGGGCGTATGGAGACGAATCGTGAGAATGCGCTGAGAATGAAAGCAGACGGTATGCCTGCAGAACAGATAGCCCGTTACACGGGACTTTCATTGGAAGTAATCAACAAACTGTAACACTAAATATTAACTCTTTAATCTTCGTTATTATGAAAAAAACATTACGATTCATGCTGATGAGCACACTGATGCTCTTCGCAGGACAGGCGATGGCCGAGGACATCATCTGGCAGGAAGACTGGAGCGGTGTCACCGAGTTTAAGGTTGACCCCAGCGGCTACAACGCCAACTACACCTTCACCGGTACGGTGTTCAATGATGACGGCTCTTTTAAGAGTGGCACTACTTTCTGGAATGAGGCTCTCGCCGGTGGCGAAGCTCCGGAGCTACTCGTTGCAAAGAATGGCGGCACATTTGCTGCAAAGGTTAATTTGTTAGGGCACTCAGGCGAGATGTTCTTGACCTTCAAGACCAACCGGAAAGATATGACAGTTGAAGTAGAAGGCGCTACACTGGGAGAGAAGACACGGACGGGGAACGATGACACCTATCCTCTTACTGTGGCTGCCGGTGTCAGCGAGATTACCATCACGTTCAGTATGACCACAACCAGCAATGGCCGTCTGGACAACATCAAGCTCTACCAAGGCTCGGCCAAGAAGCCCGCAGGACTGTCATGGGGCAAGGCCAGCACCACGCTGACCATTGGTCAGGAGGTGACGCTTGTGCTCTCCAACGAGAACCAGCTGCCTGTGACCTACACCAGCTCCGACGAGAGCGTAGCCACCATTGCCAGCGACGGCACCATCACCCTCGTGGCTGCCGGTAAGACCACACTCACCGCTGCCTTCGACGGCAATGACGAGTATGAGGCACAGACTGTCTCTATCGAGGTGACCGTGAAGGAAGCCAGCGGCGATACTCCTGGTCCTGATCCTGGCACTGAGACCGACATCAACGTGGCCAAGGCGCTGGAGATCATCGGTGCACTGGAGGAAGGCAAGACCACCAGTGAGACCTACAGCGTGACAGGCTATGTGGTGGGCGACCCCGACTTCCAGCGCAAGAACGACGGCTCGCTCTATGGCAACGTGAACTTCACCATGGGCGACAATGCCTCGGCCACCGAGCTGCTCACCGTGTTCCGCGCCAAGTACTTCGAAAATGCCGACTTCACCGAGGAGACCATCAGCAGCCTGAAGGCCGGCGACGAGGTCATCGTCTCAGGAAAGCTGCAGAAATATGTGAAGGATGGCGTGACAACTCCCGAAGTGACCAGCTGCCACATCACCTCCATCAACGGCAAGACCGGCGTTGACGACGTGGAGCCTACCAAGGTGGCCAGCGTCGCCGAACTTCTGGGACTGGGTGCCAGCGCCACCAACCTGGAGCTGACGCTTACCGACGCCAAGGTGCTCTTCAACGACGGCAACAACATCTATGTACGTGAGAACGGCAAGGCCCTCTGCTTCTACAAGGTCGATGCCGTCAAGGAGCTGTTCAAGGACAACGCAGTCGTCAACGGAACCATCCGCATAGACTATGAGCTTTATAGCGGCCTGCTGCCTGAGGCAAAAGGCAACGTCTATACAAAGGCCGACGGCCTCACCGTCGCTGAGAGCGAGGAGGAGGCCGTGCCCGTGCAGACCACGCTGACCGCCGTTGACGAGGGCGAGCACGCCGCCGACCTGGTGACACTCACCGCCAAGCTGGTGCGCAAGGTGACCTACAAGACCGACGAGAGCGGCAACACCGTGATTGGCGATGACGGCAACCCCGTGGTCAGCAGCACGAAGTACTACCTGCAGGACGACGAGGCTGAACTCGTGGTGGTGAACAACAGCAAGAACCTGAGCACACTGGCCGACGAGGGTGTGGAGACCATTATCGTGACAGGCATTGTGAACGTTGCCAGCAGCGCTTACCAGATCAAGCTGACGAAGGACGCCGTGGATCCCGCAGCAGGCGTCAAGGGCGACGTCAACGGCGACAAGATTGTCGATGTGGCCGACATATCGGCTGTCATCAGCATCATGGCTCTGGGTTCCAACGACCCCAAAGCCGATGTCAACGGCGACAAGATTGTGGATGTGGCCGACATATCGGCTGTCATCAGCATCATGGCCGGCACCGGCAAATAGAGAGCTGGCAAAAGACAGCAACAGCAGGGGCGGATAACGTGTCTGCCCGTGCACAAACAGCTAAAAAAACAAAATTATACATCAGTGTTACATACATTGATGTATAATTTTTGTACCTTTGCACCCAACCCTGGGAGCGCGAGCGAC
>JAFTAR010000113.1 GCA_017455495.1 Prevotella sp. | reverse complement strand
TTCTTGATACCAACATTTTGATGGATGCCGCAGAGGGCCGCGAGCATGGCGACGAGGCTAACACCCTACTTGACCTGAGCCGTGCCGGCATCATCCACACGTATGCTGCCACAATGGCATTTGCCACGATGTCCTATCTGCTGCGCCACCACGGGAAGGAAGAAATCCATCAGACTTTTGAGCATCTCATGGAGGCTGTTGAAGTGGTGCCTGTCGGAACCAAGCAGTTTGAGGATGCGATGGCTTTTGGTCCCGTCCGCGACTTCGAGGACATGCTGCAATACCAGTGCGCGAAGGCTGCCTGCTCCTGTTGCTGACATAGAGTAAATTTGCACCCGATTATATGATACAGGAACTGCAACTAAGAGTGCTGCCGCAGGTGGCAGCCGACAGCACAGCGCTGCGCGAATACGTGGCAAAGGAGAATGGCATTGCCTTGGGTGCTCTCAAGGGCATCCGCATACTGAAACGCTCCATTGACGCCCGCCAGCGTACCATCTTCGTTAACCTGAAGGTGAGGCTGTTTATCAATGAGATGCCTGCCGACGATGGTTATGTGCACACAGATTATCCTAACGTGGACGGAGGCCCGCAGGCCATCGTCGTGGGAGCCGGTCCGGCAGGGCTGTTTGCCGCCTTGAAACTAATTGAGCTGGGGTGCAGGCCAATAGTGATAGAACGCGGCAAGGACGTGCATCAGCGCAAGGTGGACCTGGCCATGATAAGTCGCACGCAGCAGGTGGACGAGGAGAGCAACTACTGCTTCGGAGAGGGTGGGGCAGGCGCTTACAGCGACGGCAAGCTCTACACCCGCTCGAAGAAGCGCGGCGATACCGACAAAATACTGAATGTGTTTTGTCAGCATGGTGCCTCGACCGACATCCTGGCCGATGCCCACCCCCACATAGGTACCGACCGCCTGCCAGGGGTGATAGAAGCCATGCGCAATACTATTATAAGATGTGGCGGCGAGGTGCATTTCCAGACTAAGATGACCCGATTCCTGATGAGCGGACAGCGCATTACGGGAGTGGTGGCTACGCGGCAGGCTATACAGGAAGAGGTGGAGTTCTGCGGGCCGGTGATACTGGCCACGGGCCATTCGGCACGCGATGTCTACCGCTACCTGGCCGCCAGCAATATTGCCATGGAGCCCAAGGGCATAGCCGTGGGAGTGAGGCTGGAGCACCCCTCGCAGCTTATAGACCAGATACAGTATCACAGCCGCGAAGGCCGCGGCAAGTGGCTGCCGGCGGCAGAGTACTCCTTTGTGACTCAGGTGGAGGGCAGGGGAGTGTACAGCTTCTGCATGTGTCCCGGCGGCTTCGTCATCCCTGCCGCCACTGGGAGGGAACAGGTAGTGGTGAACGGCATGAGTCCGGCAAGCCGTGGCACAAAGTGGTCGAACTCGGGCATGGTGGTGGAAGTGAGGCCCGACGATGTGGAGGGCGACGACGTGCTGAAGGTGATGCGCTACCAGGAGCAGCTGGAGCGCACATGCTGGCAGCAGGCCGGCCGCCGTCAGACGGCTCCCGCACAGCGCATGGCCGACTTCGTGAAAGGCAAGCTGAGCTTCGACCTGCCAAGTAGCTCCTACGCTCCCGGACTGTTGTCGTCGCCGCTTCACTTCTGGCTGCCCAAGCCTATTGCCTCAAGACTGCAACAGGGCTTCAGCGTGTTTGGCAGGCAGGCCCGCGGCTTCCTTACCAACGAGGCAGTGATGATTGCCGTGGAGACAAGGACTTCATCGCCGCTGAGGATTACGCGGCAGGCAGACACCCTTCAGCATGTTACTATAGAGGGACTCTTCCCCTGCGGAGAAGGAGCCGGATATGCAGGTGGCATAGTGTCGGCCGGGGTGGACGGAGAGAGGTGTGCCGCCATGTGTGCCCAGTATCTAAAGGAGAATTCAACCGGTCTTTAACTCCTTTTAACGGCTATGGTGATTATTTCCCGGCAAAATTGACTATCTTTGCAGGAGAAAGATTTTCTTAACCGATAAAAACAACGTAGCAATATGAACAAGGAGGAGAAATTTGTTATCACCATAAGCCGACAGTTCGGCACTGGTGGCCATGAGATTGGCGCAGAGCTGGCCCGGAGGCTGGGAGTGAAGCTGCTTGACAAGCAGATACTGAACGAGGTGGCCAGGAAGTTCTGTGCCGTGGAGGACGCCGTGGAGAAGATAGAGGCAAGGAACCCTCTGTGGCGCGACGACTTCACACAGTTCTACCGCAGCTATATGGCCGGGGCGGAGTATAACGGACAGGAGCACGACCAGACCAGCCACCAGCTCTTTGAGGCCCAGGCCGAGGCGATAAGGCAGATTGCCAAGCAGGAGTCGTGTGTGCTTATAGGCCGCTGCGGCTTCCACATATTTGCCAACCACCCGAATGCATTCAAGATTTTCATTCATGCCGACGATGACTGCAGGAAGAAGCGCATAGCACGCAAGTACGACATGTCGGAGCAGGATGCCGGAGCCATGATAGTTGACAACGACTACAGCCGCGAACTCTACACCAAGACATTCACCGGCAGCGACTGGCAGGATGCACGCAACTATGACGTGACGCTCAATGTCAGGAAGTTTGGCGTTAACGGAGCCGTGGACTTCCTTATGAACAGCTTTGAGTGACTCCTTTCTATCTATATATTAATAATGTATTAGAGAAAAGTGGGAATAGGAAAATGGATTGCCGGCTATCTGGGCTGGATAGTGCTTGGCCCGATAGGCGGTATAGCAGCATTCTTGCTGGGTTCGCTCGTAGAGTCGGCCGTTAAGGGTAGCCATTCATCACAGGGCTATGAATTCATACCGGGGCAGGACAGCCAGGAACAGGGCGACCGCAACAGTTTCCTGCTGTCCATGCTTGTCATGTCGGCCTATATCATCAAGGCCGACGGCAAGATTATGCACTCGGAGATGGAGTTTGTAAGAGGTTTCCTGAGGCAGAACTTCGGCATTGAGGCAGAGCAGCAGGGCAACGACATACTGCTGCGCACCTTTGAGGAGCAGAAGCGCCAGGGGCCGGCAGCTTTCCGCAACACTATCAGGCAGAGCTGCCGTGAAGCAGCCCGCTTCCTGGACTATTCCGGACGGCTGCAACTGCTCAATTTCCTTGTGCTTATAGCCCAGGCCGACGGCCATGTGGACGACACCGAGGTGAAGGCGCTGAAGGAGGTGGCCGGATGGATGCAGATGCAGGAGAGCGAGGTGGACTCCATGCTGCACTTGGAAGGCGGCTCGCTCGACGATGCCTACAAGGTGCTGGGTGTTAGCCCGTCGGCAAGCGACGACGAACTAAAGAAGGCTTATCGCCGTCTGGCTCTGGAGCACCATCCCGACCGTGTGGCCAAGCTGGGCGACGACGTGAGGAAGGCGGCAGAGCGCAAGTTCCAGGAGATTAATGCCGCCAAGGAGAAAATATGGAAAGCACGCGGGCTGTGAGATGAAGAAAATGCTGACCATACTTGGCCCGACGGCCTGCGGGAAGACCTCGGTAGCAGTGGCCGTGGCACGCAGCATGCCACTAACGGAAGAGGGCGCCTGCGGAGCGGAGATTATATCCGGCGACTCCCGTCAGGTGTATCGCGGCATGGACATTGGAACGGGGAAAGACCTGCAGGAGTACGGCACCGTGCCCTACCATCTGATAGACATCTGCCAGGCAGGCACACGCTACAACCTGTTCCAGTATCAGCAGGACTTCATGGAGGCTTACAACACGGTGAGGAGCCACGGCGCTGTGCCCATTCTCTGCGGGGGCACAGGTCTCTACATTGAGGCTGTGCTGAAAGGCTACAGCTTGTCGCCTGTTCCACAGAACGACGAGCTGCGGCAGTCGTTGGAGGGAAAAACGCTCAACGAGCTGGCCGCCATGCTGGAGGAGCTGAAACAGCGCAGCGGCAGCACTATGCACAACACTACCGACGTTGACTCCCCGCAGAGGGCTATAAGAGCCATAGAGATTGAGACCTACAACTTAAAGCATCCGCTGCCTCCAAGAGAGCTGCCCGCCGTGGAGTCGGTTGTAATAGGGCTTGACATTGACCGCGACACACGCCGGGAAAAGATTACCAAACGGCTCAAGGCAAGGTTGCAGGAAGGCATGGTGGAAGAGGTGAGGGGGCTTATTGACAGCGGCATTCACCCCGACGACCTAACCTACTACGGTCTGGAATATAAGTATGTCACAGAGTACGTCACCGGCAAGCTGGAATACGACGAGATGTTCAGGCAGCTGGAGATAGCCATCCACCAGTTTGCCAAGAGGCAGATGACCTGGTTTCGCGGCATGGAGCGCCGCGGCTTCACCATACATTGGATTGATGCCGGGCTGCCCATGGAGGAGAAAGTGAAAACAATTTTTGAGCTATGGCAGTAGAAGAGACGCGCTGGGGCATACTGTACTGTCCCAGGAAAGGAATAAGTAGTAAGCGCAAGCGTTGGGAGAAGCTGCAGGACGAGCTTGACCGCCAGGGCGTGCACTACGACATGGTGCAGAGCGAGAGTGATGACAGCGTGGGGCGCCTGGCTGACATGATGGTGCGCAACGGCTATAGGACAATCGTTGTGGTGGGGGGCGACTCGGCTCTCAATGATGCCGTGAACTGTCTTATGGGGTATGAACCGGAGGTGAGGCAGCAGGTTATGCTGGGTGTGGTGCCAAACGGCAGTCTTAACGACTTTGCACGCTACTGGGGCTTCTCGCCCGACAATGATGAGCAGACCGTGGCATGGCTGGCGAAGCGGAGGACACGCAGCGTGGACCTGGGGCGCATAGACTATACCGACAAGCAGGGCAACAGCCAGCAGCGCTATTTCCTTAACTGCATAAACATAGGCACTACGGCCGACATAATGAACCTGCGCTACCAGACGCGTAAGATTCTCTGGTCGCGCACCTTGTCGTTCATCGTGTCAGTCATCATCACCATCTTTCACCGCAAGGACTACAAGATGCGCATCTACGTGAACAGCGAGACGCTGGAGCGTCGCATCATGACAATGTGTGTGGGCAATGCCAGGGGCTACGGGCAGACACCGAGCGCCGTGCCATACAGCGGCATGCTTGATGCCACAATTGTCTACGACCCAAAGCTCATGCAGCTGTTCAGCGGCTTGTGGCTGCTCATCTCAGGCCGTTTCCTCAACCACCGGTCGGTGCATCCCTACCGCACCCGCGAGATTATTATGGACGAGGCCGCCCACGCCATGGTGGGTGTAGACGGACGACTCATTAGCACACCATCCGGCAGCTATAAGATTACAATAGAGCCCGAGGTGATAAACTTCATGATTCCTGAGTGACCGCGCCTTGATGGCTTCGTTCGGTTAAATAAAGTTAAGCAGAGAAGAATATATAACATTTCCATACTTCAAACTCCCATCTTTTTTGTAATTTTGCACCCGCAAAACGAAAACCGAGGTGTAGCGCAGTTGGTAGCGTTCCTGGTTTGGGACCAGGCTGTCGCAGGTTCGAGTCCTGTCACCTCGACTTCCTTAAGCACATATCCGTCATGTCAGGCTGAGGGTATGTGCTTTGTTTTTTTTGATAGCAAACAAATACTAACCGACAATGACTAAGAACATACTGCTTTCGGCAATGCTCATGTTTGGCGGACTGACGGCACAGGCAACAGACTTCGAGACGGCTACGATGGCTGTGGCCAATATGCGGGTGGGGTGGAACCTGGGCAATACCCTTGACAGCAACTCGGGCGACGTGGACAATACTTCGGAGAATGGGGCACCACGACAGACGGGGCATACGACAGCTACAGGAGCAACATGCTTGCCTTTGCCCGATACTTCGTTGAGCAGGCAAAGGCAAACAATATGGGCACTTTCTACTGGATGGGACTTTCAGACGGGGAGCACCGCAGCGTGCCGGAATTCAACCAGGCCGACCTGAAGGATGCTATCATCAAGGGCTATTACGGCGAGGGTGGCTATTCCGGAATATCGCCAACCGAAAGTAATGAACTACAGCCTGTTATCACCGGCTGCTATGACTTAACAGGCCGTTCCGTTACCACTGCTACGAGACGAGGAGTGAACATCGTCTTGCTGGGTAACGGAACGGCCAGGAAAACTATTGCTCCATGAGATAGGCCTTGAAGGCCTCGAAGTCGTTGGCCATTGGCACGCTCTGCTTCTCGCCCCTCATGAAGGCTGCCAGGCGGTCGGGTATGGCTACGTCTATGCCGAGTATCTCATCTACCTTTTCCTTGAACTTGGCGGGATGGGCCGTCTCGCAGAACACTCCTGTCTCGCCCTCTTGCAGCTGTTCCTCCAATGCGCGGTAGCCGCAGGCTCCGTGTGGGTCAAGGATATATCCCGTTTCCTCATGGCAGCGGCGCATGGTGTCCTTTATCTGCTCGTCGCTGTAGGTGGCTCCGCTGATAAGGCTGGTAATGCGGTGGTGCGTTTCTTCCGGCGAGAGTGTGCCGTTCTCAGAGTATAGGTTAAGTATGCGTGCGAAGTTCGAGGGGTCGCCCACGTCCATGGCGTTGGCCAGGGTCTGGACAGATGGCTTGGGGTTGTACTGCCCCGTCTGCAGGTAGTTGTAGAACACGTCGTTGGCATTGTTGGCGGCAATGAAGCGCTTCACGGGCAGCCCCATTCTGTGGCCAAACAGTGCGGCACAGATGTTACCGAAGTTGCCGGAGGGCACGCATACCACGATGTTGTCCTTGCCCATGGCTTTCAGCCTTGCCACAGCATTGAAATAGTAGAAGGCCTGGGGCAGGAAGCGCGCCACGTTGATGCTGTTGGCCGAGGTGAGCTTCATGTGGCTGTTAAGCTCTTCGTCCATGAAGGCTTGCTTCACCAAGCGCTGGCAGTCGTCGAAGACACCGTCTACTTCCACAGCCGTGATGTTCTGCCCAAGGGTGGTGAACTGGCATTCCTGTATGGGGCTTACCTTCCCCTTGGGATAGAGCACGTAGACATGTATGCCCTCTACGCCGAGGAAACCATTGGCAACGGCCGAGCCGGTGTCGCCGCTGGTGGCAACAAGCACATTCACTAAAGCCCCCCCCCCGGCCCCTCCCGCGGAGGGGAGGGGAGTAGTTAGCTCTTCTGTTAAAACCTTGCTTTGAGAGTATATACTCCCCTCCCCCCCGCGGGAGGGGCTGGGGGAGAGGCTTCTAAGCAGGCGGGCCATAAACCGTGCGCCTACATCCTTGAAAGCGAGGGTAGGGCCGTGGAACAGTTCCAGACTGTAGATGTTGTCCTTCACCTTCACCACGGGGCAGTCGAACTGGAGTGTGTCGTACACCAGGTCCTGCAGACCGTCAAGGTCCACGTCGTCGCCGAAGAAAGAGCTGGCCACGTTGAAGGCAATGTCCTGGAATTTCATCTGCGGCATGTCGTCGAAGAAGGCTTGCGGCAGCTTGTGGATTTCCTGCGGCATGTACAGCCCGCGGTCCTCGGCAAGGCCTTTCACCACTGCTTTCTCCAAGCTGGCCAGCGGAGCCTTGTTGTTTGTACTATAGTATAGCATAAATTCAATTTCTTTTTACCCACGGATTAAGGGGTTGTAGTGGAAGGGAATCCGTGCAATCCGTGTAATCCGTGGTTTTATTATTCTTTCTTAATTTCTTGTCACTCTTATCCAGTCGGCCTCAACCCATCCGCGGTCGGTGTTGGCGCTGGTCTCAGCAGAGACGAAACCGAACTTGGCTCCAATCCACTTGCCTTCCTTCATCTGGAACTCGTCGCCGCAGGGAGTGAAACGGCGTCCGTTCTGGCTGTAGGCAAAGCGCACCTTTGAGTTGTCAACGGTGAGGCGCAGGTAGATGTCCTCGTGGATGCCGGGCTTGTACTGTATCTGGTCGCGGGCCGTGGGCTGTAGTGTTGCAAGTACGGTCTCCGTCTGCTGGTTGCCGCGGTCGGCCTGGTGGCAGGTCATCTGCACAAGCTGGAACTCGTCGCCCTGGCGTCGCAGCACGATAGCCTGATAGTCCATGCCCATTATTATCAGTCCGCCAAACTGTCCGTCGGCCTTTGAGGTCATGCGCAGCTTGGTGGTCACGGTGAACTGGTCGGCCGGGGTCTTCTGCAGCAGCATGTTGGGAACAAGCCACAGGTTCTTCCAGCCTTCCTCAAGCTTGTAGTTGTATATGCGGAAGGTGCCGAAGGCTGTGGGCATGCCGAACTTATCGTCGTAGTTGGCCTGCCACTGCCACTGTAGGCCCATGGTGGGCGAGTTGAACTCGTCGCTCTCATTTGGGTTGGTGACGGGCCACTCCGGTGCCTGGGGCTTGCGGTATGTCGTAACAGGCTCGCCGTTGTTGCCCATGATGGGCCAGCCGGTGCTCCAGTCCACGGGCTGCAGGTGTACCACGCGGCCGTAGGCATCCTTATCCTGGAAATGCAGGAACCAGTCCTCGCCGTACTTTGTGTGCACCCATCCTCCCTGGTGAGGGCCGTTGATGGCGGTGCTGCCCTGAGCCAGCACGGTCTTGTGCTCGTAGGGGCCGTAGGGGCTGCGTGAGCGCATGGCCAGCTGGAAGCCGGTGGGCACGCCGCCTGCCGGGCACATTATCCAGTACCAGCCGTCGCGTTTGTAGAACTTCGGGCCCTCGCAGGTGTGGTTCTCGTTGCCGTTGCCGTCGAAAACTATTACTGGCTGGCCTATGGGCCTGGTGCCGTCGGCACTAAGCTCCCTGACGGTTATCACGCTGGCGAACTTGCTGCGGCTGTTGGCCCATCCGTTCACTAAGTAGCAGCGGCCGTCTTCGTCCCAGAGCGGCGTGGTGTCAATAAGGCCCTTGCCGGGTATCACGCAGACGGGGTTGTCCCACTGTCCGGCAGGGTCGCCGCCGCGGGTCTTCACCATGTACACACCATAGTCGGGATCGCCCCAGTAGATGTAGTACTCTCCGTCGTGATAGCGTATGCTTGGTGCCCACACACCAGCGCCGTGCTGCGGCGTGGAGAAGTGGCTGATGAGGGCTTCGTCGCCGCCGTACAGCTCCTTAAGGGCATAGCCCACAAACTCCCAGTTCACCAAGTCCTTGGAGTGAAGGATGGGCAGGCCGGGCACGCACTGGAAGGAAGATGCCGTCATGTAGTAGTCCTCGCCCGATGCTCCCACGCATACGTCGGGGTCGCTGTAGTCGGCATTGATGACGGGGTTGGTGTAGGTGCCGTTGCCATTGTCGGGGCACCACACTTGAGAGCGGTACTGGGCCATGGCGGCAAGCGGCAGCATGGCTGCAATAAGCAGACTGTTCTTGATTGAGGTCTTCATATTCGTTTTATTAGTAGTTTATATTTGTAGTTACAGTATTCTATATGCATGGTGTGGATAATCTCGTCGTCTGCCCTTGGGTTGAGCCTGTTGTTAAGGGCAATGGCTACATGGCCCATGGTGCGGCGCAGGTTCAGCTCCACGCAGGGGTGGAGCATGCCCCCGGCTACAATCATCATGTCCACGCCGAAGGGGCCTTGATACATTCCTTCAAACAGTTTGCCGGTGAGCAGGCACAGCTGTTCTCTAATGTCGCATAGCTGTTCCGGCGCCACATGCCGGCTCAGTATGTCCTGTTTGGCAGGCTCGGTGGCGATGAGGTTGCCGGTGTAGCTGCCGCCCGGTCCTGTCTGGAAAAGTGATAGTCCGGTGTAGTAGGTGTTTCCTTGTCCGTCGGTGACGAACTCCATGGCAAAGTCTTTCTGCTTGTTGTAGTAAGGCTCGGCCATTATGGAGCCTTGTGTGGCTATGGTGTTGTGCAGCCAACCGTTCAGCGATGGCTCTTTGAAGGCTTCCGGGCGGGTGATGAACCTCACTCCGCGTCCGCTTGACGACCATGGAGCCTTGAGCACCAGCGAGCCATAGGTTTCAAAGAGGCTTCTTGCCTCAAGTTCTGAGCAGCATTCCTTTGCCGCAATAATGGGCTGGGCCGGGTTGAGCTGTGGCAACAGCCATGCCGCTGTCTTGCGGTGCGACACTCTGCGGATGGCTTCAATCTTTTCGTCTTGCGGCATGGCCTTCTCTGGTACTCCAATGCGCAGCAGATATGCCTTCAGGGCAGCATTCCATCCCCACGGCTCTATGCAAACGTCGGTGTCCTGGAGTTCTTGTTTCAGGGCCTTGCTCGGCGACATTAGTCTCACGCCCTCCTTTATGTAGCGCTTCGCCATAGCTGCGGGAATGCTGTCCTCGGCAGCCAGCACTATGCCTTCGTTTGCCCATAAAACAGGAAGCCACCCCAAGTCGTGGCGCAACTGGCGCCCGGCATGGGGTGACGTGAAGTTTGCCTGACCGCTGGCCAGTGCCAAGTCGTGGTCGGGATTGAATATGTGCAGAGTCATGAACTCCTAACCCTTAACTGTTAGAAGTTTACACCCACATTAAAGTATACGGCATGGCCCTTGGCATCCAGGTCACCGGGATTCTCCTTTGCAATGTTTGCCACGCCAAACTGGTAGCCCAACTCGGCATAGAGCATGTTGTACTCAGCGCCGCAGCCAATCTTGAAGCCCATGTCCCAGTGCTTGAAGGTGTCGTAGCTGCTCTCGTTGTAGTTTGATGCGGGAATTTTATACTTTCCGGCAATGCCGTATGAGAAGTAGGGGCCTACGTAAGGCAGCACGGCGATGTCGTCGGTAACGTTGATGCCGTACTTTATGAGCAGGGGCACCTCAAAATAGGTAAGACCGATCTTGTTCTTGTCCTTCTTTGCGCCGCGCTCTGTGTAGTAGAGTCCGCTCTCAAGGAACACGGGGGTTGTCTCGCTGAGGCTCAGGCCTACAACACCTGCCAGGTTCATTCCTGTCTTGGTGCCAAGGTCTACCAAGTCGCCGCCGATGCCTGCGAAGTTCACGCCGAGGCGGATGCCGTAGTAGAGGGAACCTGTGGAAATGCTGTTGCCGCCGCTGTTCATCTGGGCGAAGGATGGTGCTGCCATCATAGCAGCCACGATGAATGTAAGAAACTTCTTCATAATGCTTAATTCTTTTGTATTTAATATGAAAAATGTGTTACTTTTGCTTCTTTACGATGCAAAGTAACACATTTTTTTCCAACCGTGCAAGTTTTTTGCCATTATTTTCCTGCGTATGCAGCAAGAAAGGCATTTAGCTCATTCCTGTTTTCCGGTTTCAGGTGTACAGGTAGCGCTTGATGCTCTTCTTGGGCGTCTTGGCAAACTCCTGGTCGTGAATCACTATTTCGCTGATTTTCTCGTAGGCAGGCAGGGCCTGGTTCAGGGCAATGCGGTTCTGCTCCATTATGCCCTGCAGGTCCTCGTGGGTGAAGCCGAGTGTGCGGGCCTCGTCCAGATCGGGGTGTACAAGGGCCACGAGCTTCGACTCCCTCTGTACAACGATGCTTTCCACAACGAGGGTCATGGAGTTGAGCTTGTCCTCTATCTCCTCCGGGTAAATGTTTTGCCCGTTGGCAGATAGCAGCATGTTCTTCGAGCGACCGTTGATGAACACGTTGCCGTAGAAGTCCATGGTGCCGAGGTCGCCGGTGTGGTACCATCCGTCCTTGTCAATGGCCTGGCTGGTGGCCTCCTCGTTCTTGTAGTAGCCCAGCATGACGTTGAGTCCGCGGCAGAGAATCTCGCCCGGAGTGCTTGAGGGGTCGGGGCTGTCTATGCGCACCTCCATGTTCTTGGCGGCCTTGCCGCAGGAGCCTGGCACGAAGTTGCGCCAGTCGGCATAGCAGATGATGGGGGCACACTCGGTGGCTCCGTAGCCCACGGTGTAGGGGAAGTTTATGCGGTGCAGGAACTGCTCCACCTCCTGGTTGAAGGCTGCTCCGCCCACTATTATCTCGAAGAAGTTGCCGCCGAAGGCTTTCTTCACCTCCTGACAGATGGTGTCTCTCACCTTCTGCTCTATGACGGGAATCTGCAGCAGCAGCCTCATGCGTGGGGTCTGCACTTTCGGGAACACTTTTTTGCGGATAATCTTCTCAATGACTAAAGGCACGGCGATGATGATGCGGGGCTTCACGTCGGCAAAGGCCTGTGCAATGATGGCTGGCGAGGGCACACGGTTGAGGTAGTAGATGTGGCAGCCGTGCAGGAACTCGTAGCTGAACTCGAACGCCATTGAGTACATGTGGGCCATGGGAAGAATGGATATCACGCTGTCGCCCTGCTTCAGCTCGCTGCCCATGGCCTGGCAGGCAAAGTCGTAGTTCGACCACATGGCGCGGTAGGGTATCATCACTCCCTTTGAGAAGCCTGTGGTGCCGCTTGTGTAGTTGATGAGGGCCATCTCGTCGGGGCTTTCCTCGTGGTAGTAGTGCACATGCTCCTTGCGGAAGTACTTTGGGAACTTCTGCCCGTAGAGCTCGTTGAGGTGCTCGCGGGCATAGGTGAGCTTCTCGCTGCGTGACAGCATGAGCGAATAGTCGGTGTTGCGCACTATTCCCTCTAAGTGGGGCATCTCGTCGGGGTTTATGCTTCCGCAGATGTGGTCGCCGGCGAAGAGCAGCTTGGCGTCGCTGTGGTTCACGATGTTGTGCACCTGGTCGGCAGTGAACTCATGGAGAATGGGCACAGCCACGGCCCCGTAGGTAATGGTGGCGAGGAAGGCTACAGTCCACTGGCTGCCGTTGCGGCCGCAGAGGGCTATCTTGTCGCCGCGCTCTATGCCGCTGTTCTCGAAGAGGATGTGCACCTTCTCTATCTTGCGGGCCACGTCGTGGTACTGCAGGGTCTGCCCTTTATAGTCCGTCAGGGCATCCATGTCCCAGTAGTCTATGATGCTTTTCTCTATTAGCTCGTTGTAGCTTGGTATCTTATTCATAGTTTTTGCCATAACTCAGGGGGCTTATTTGTAAAGGTATCTTTTTATGCTTTTCTTTGGTGTCTTCTTGAATTCCTCGTCCTGCAGCTCTATCCGGGCCAGGCGGCTGTAAGCCGGCAACTGCATGTTCAGCTCCTGTCGGTTCTGCTCCATGATGCCTTCCATGTCGGCCCTGCTGAAGTTTATCATCTCGTCCTGGTCGGGATAGACCAGAGCCACCAGCTTCTCGTCTCTCTGCACCACTATGCACTCGCTCACCATGGGCATTGACAGCAGCTTGTCCTCTATCTCCTCCGGGTAGACGTTCTGTCCGTTGGCACCCAGCAGCATGTTCTTTATGCGTCCGCGAATGTAGATGTTGCCCTCGGTGTCAATGGTGGCCAGGTCGCCGGTGTGGTACCAGCCTTCCGGCTCAAGCACCCTCTTCGTGGCCTCCTCATCTTTATAATAGCCCAGCATTACGTTGGTGCCTCGGGTGAGTATTTCGCCAGCTACGTTGTAGGGGTCTGGGCTGTCTATCTTCACCTCCATGTTGTCTATTGCGCAACCGCAGGAGCCCGGGGCAAACTCCTTCCAGTCGCGGTAGCTTATGAGTGGTGCACACTCTGTGGTGCCGTAGCCCACGGTGAGGGGGAAGCCTATGCTTACGAGGAACTGCTCCACCTCCTTTGACAGCGGTGCGCCGCCCACTATCACCTCATAGAGCTGTCCGCCGAAGGCGTTGAGCACCTGTTCGCAGATGCGCAGCTTCACCTTGTCGCGCACCACTGGCATGGCCATTAGCAGCTTCATGCGGGGAGTCTGGAGGGCGGGGAACACGCGCTTGCGGATAATCTTCTCTATTATAAGCGGCACGCTGATAACCAGTGCCGGCTTTATCTCGGTGAAAGCTTTTGCTATGAGGGTGGGGGAGGGCAGGCGGTTGAGGAAGAACAAATGGCTTCCGTTGCAGAATCCGAAGAGAAATTCTATTGCCATGCCATACATGTGGGCCATCGGCAGTATGTCAAGCACTGGCGACCCTGCCTTTACGTGGCTGCCTAAGCGGCGCATGCAGAAGTCTACGTTGCCCCATAGGCTGCGGTAGGGCAGCATCACGCCTTTTGAAAAGCCGGTGGTGCCGCTGGTGTAGTTTATCAGGGCCAGCTCGTCGGGCTCGTCGGCGTGGTAGAGCACATCGTCCTTGGTGAAGGCGCGGGGATATTTTGAGCCGAACAATAAATTTAAATGTTCGCGCGCGTAAAGCAGCTTTTCCGAGCGGGACAGCATCAGCGAGAAGTCGGGCAGGTTGAGTATTCCCTCCAACTGGGGCATCTGCTCCGGGTCAATCTCCTTTGCCACGTAGTCGCCCACGAAGAGCAGCTTGGCGCCAGAGTGGTTCACAATGTTGTGAATCTGCTCTGCATTGAACTCATGCAGTATTGGCACAGCCACGGCGCCGTAGGTAAGGGTGGCCAGGAATGTCACTGCCCAGTGGGCTGAATTGCGGCCGCAGATGGCTATCTTGTCGCCTTCATGGATTTCTACATTCTCGAATGCTATATGCAGCTTGGCTATCTTGCGGGCAACGTCGTGGAACTGTAGGGTCTGACCATGGTAGTCGGTAAGGGCGTTGCTGTCCCAGTTGTTGATAATGGATTTGCGTATGTATTCGTTAAAGCTTGAGCCTTTTTCCATTGCACATTTGAAGAAATTTTGTGCAAAGGTACTTTCTTCTGTGCACATTTGCAAATTTTTTGTGCATTATTTTACATAGGACTTATTGTTTTGCATTTTTTTTGCAATTAGGCTCTGTGTGCCCCTTACTCCTCTTCCACCATTTTGCCCTCCCTCTCCAGTGCTCTCCATAGGGAGAACCTCACTTCCGGGTTCTGCTTTTCAGCCTCTTCAAACATGCGCCTTGCCGTGGTGCGGTTGCTCTCCTTTTCGTAGGGGCACAGCTTCAACTGTTTCTCGTATTGGCTCAGCCTGGCGTATTCTGTTATTAGCTGTTCGGGTATGAGGCACAGCGGGCGGATTATCTGCAGCGGCATCTTCCTCATCTGCAGTAGTGCCGGCATGGTGCCGAAGCGCCCTTGGTAGAGCAGGTTCATAAGGCAGGTGTGGAGCAGGTCGTCCTGGTGGTGGCCCAGGGCTATCTTGTTGCAGCCTAATTGCTGGGCCAGGTTGAAGAGCTGCTTGCGGCGAGTCCAGGAGCACAGGAAGCAGGGGGGCTTCTGTCGTTGTCCGGTTTGTTGCGACTCAGTCGCAACAGACGAAAACGAAGCGTTGACAATATGCAGGGGCACGCCGAGCGACTGGCAGAAGCGCTCCAGGTATTCGGTGGAACTCTCGTATTGTATGTTTTCCATTCTCACGTGTACTGCCTCCACCTTGAACCGCGGGTGCTGTATACGTGCCCGGCGGGCCAGAAGCTCGGTGAGTAGCAGCGAGTCCTTACCGCCGCTCAGTCCCACGAGGATATGGTCGTCGTCGCTCAGCAGGCGGTAAGTGGCAAAAGCCTTAACAAACCGCTCGTTCAGCTTTCTGAAGAGCCTTTCCTTCTCGTCTTTCATTTCATGAATACCAGGTATACAGCCAGCACAATGAATACGAAGGCAAGGATGTGGTTCCACTGCAGGTGCTGCCCCTGGAACATGATGTTGGCAATGACGGCGAAGACCACGAGCGAGATGCACTCCTGCACCACCTTAAGCTGCACCAGCGAGAAAGGGCCTCCGTTGCCCTCGAAGCCCAGCCTGTTTGCCGGCACCTGGCAGCAGTATTCGAAGAAGGCTATTCCCCACGAGAATGCTATGACGGCCAGAAGCGGCCAGGTGCGGCTCACGCCCGTCTCGGAAAGTTTCAGGTGTCCGTACCAGGCGAGGGTCATGAACACATTGCTTAATATAAGCAGAAGGATGGTGTACAGTCCGTTCATGTGAGATAATAATTTTTCGTGTCTTTTTTTTTCAAAAAGGGCTGCCTTTTTCCAAAAAAGCAGTCTTAACCACCTTGCAGGGATTGCCCACGGCAACAGAGCCCGACGGAATGTCGGCCACTACCACCGAGCCGGCACCAATGGTTACGTTGTCGCCAATGGTTACTCCCGGCAGTATGGTGACGCTGCCGCCTATCCATACGTTGTTGCCAATGCTGACAGGCTCTGCCCACTCCCGGCGGCTGTTGCGCTCAACGGGGTCGGTGCTGTGGCAGGCAGTGTAGATGCTTACATTGGGGCCTATGAAGCAGTCGTCGCCTATGGTGACGCGGGCCTCGTCGAGGACGGTGAAGTTGAAGTTGGCAAAGAATCTCTTCCCTATGCTTATCTGCTTGCCGTAGTCGCAGCGGAAGGGCTGGTTGAAGATGAAGTCATCGTCGCCAGTGCTGCCGAGCAGGCTTTTCAGCAATGCCTTCATACGCGCTGTTTCCGAGGGGCGCAGCGAGTTGAATTCGTGAAGGGCTTCGCGAGTGGCCTGCAGGCCTTTCTGCAGTTCGGGGCTGGTGGCATCGTAGACAAGGCCGTTCAGCATTTTCTCTTCTTCTGTCATATCGGCAACGGTTTTATTCATCTTACCTCTTTTTGAAAAGTATGGTGCAAAATTACAAAATAAATTCCTGTCATCGCTATGCTTACCCTTAGATTTAATGTTTTTAAAGAAACGATAAATATTTGCATTAATTTCCGAAATTAATTTGCCACGTCAGCATAATTTTGTAACTTTGCACGCTGAATATGGATAAATACGAAAAAACAAACTCACAGTTTGAGGCTGCCGTGGCAGAGTGCCGCCAGCTGTTCGTACAGAAACTGCACGACTACAGGGCCTCGTGGAGAATACTCCGCCCCCAGTCGCTCACCGACCAGCTCTTCATCAAGGCAAAGCGCATAAGGCAGCTTGAGGTGGAGAAGGTGTCGCTGGTGGGCGAGGGCATCAGGCCTGAGT
>JAFTAR010000112.1 GCA_017455495.1 Prevotella sp. | reverse complement strand
GCCGTCAGCCTCGCAGTAGACATCGTAGATGAGCGACTTGTCATCGGCAGAGTCGCCGGGCTGCTCCTTGTCCAGAAGTGTCAGGTCGGTGATGTGGTGCTCACCGTCGAACAGCGCATTGAGGAAGTCAATGAGGATGGGTTTTGACACCTCCTGTCCGAAGATGCGCTTGAAGCCTATATCTGTAAACGGGTTGATGAACTTCGCCATACTACTTTTCAATACTCTATGCACATTTGAGTGCTTCGTTTCTTTGGCAAAAATAATAATATTCTGTGACAATCGCACTGAATGAGGGAAATATTTATAAAAAATTAAAAGATGTAACGTGTAATATTACCGTGGCGCAGCCATTAATGGAGAATTCGTGGAAATTCGCGTTTAATAAAAGTTCTTTCACTTGGTTCGTATAACTCCCAATGAATAATGTAGGTTAATTCACCCTACGAGTAGCAATAATGAAAAAATGCTTAAAATAACCCTCAATAGTGCTGTGTTTCATAGAAAACTTAGTACCTTTGCAATCTATATTCATTAAGGAGAAAGATTGATATGGGAAAAATTATCGCATTGGCAAACCAGAAAGGGGGAGTTGGCAAGACGACTACCACCATAAACCTGGCTGCCTCACTTGCCACTCTTGAGAAGAGCGTGCTTGTAATAGATGCCGACCCGCAGGCAAACGCCTCCAGCGGCTTGGGCGTTGACCTGAACGAGGTGGACTGCTCGCTCTATGAGTGCATCATTGACCACAAGGATATTCGCGAGGCCATCTACACCACCGATGTGGACGGCCTCGACATAGTGCCGAGCCACATTGACCTGGTGGGCGCGGAGATAGAGATGCTGAACCTGGAGAACCGCGAGCGGGTGATGAAGAACCTGCTGGCTCCCATACGTCAGGAATACGACTACATACTCATTGACTGCTCGCCCTCGCTGGGCCTCATCACCGTCAACGCCCTCACGGCTGCCGACTCGGTCATCATACCAGTGCAGTGCGAGTACTTCGCCCTTGAGGGAATATCAAAGCTGCTGAACACCATCAAAATAATAAAGTCCAAGCTGAACCCGAAGCTTGAGATTGAGGGTTTCCTGCTCACCATGTACGACAGCCGCCTGCGCCTGGCCAACCAAATCTACGACGAGGTGAAGCGCCACTTCCAAGAGCTGGTGTTCAAGACCGTGATACAGCGCAACGTGAAACTCTCTGAGAGCCCCAGCCACGGCCTGCCCGTCATACTCTACGATGCAGACTCCACCGGCAGCAAGAATCACCTGGCTTTAGCAAAGGAAATAATTAGCAAAAACTCGTAAGCCATGGCCGTTAGAAAGAAATACGACAAGAGCGTCATTGGCCGCGGCCTTGACGACATGGGGCTGGGGCGCGGCCTTGATGCACTCATTGACACAAGCGACGTGAGGACACAGGGGTCGTCGAACCTCAGCGACATACCCATTGACCAGATAGAGCCCAACCCCGACCAGCCCCGCCGCGAGTTCGACCCGCAGGCCATGCAGGAGCTGGCCGCCAGCATTGAGACCATGGGCATCATTGCCCCCATCACGCTGCGCCAGGTGGCTCCCGACCACTACCAGATAATAGCCGGCGAGCGCCGCTGGAGGGCATCGCAGATGGCTGGTCTCACCACCATTCCCGCCTACATACGTACCGTGGAGGACGAGAACGTGATGGAGCTGGCATTGGTGGAAAACATTCAGCGCGAAGACCTGAACGCCATAGAGATTGCCCTGGCCTATGAGCACCTGGCAGAGAGCACCGGCATGACGCAGGAGAAGATAAGCGAGCGCGTGGGCAAGAGCCGCACCGCAGTCACCAACTACATGCGACTGCTGAAACTGCCGGCACAGATACAGATGGCCCTCAAGAACCACGAGATAGACATGGGCCACGCACGCGCACTGCTGTCACTCGACTCTCCCTCCATGCAGCTCAAGCTGTTCCGCGATGTGCTGAAAAACCAGTACTCCGTGCGCAAGGTGGAGGAAATGGTGCAGATGCTGAAGCAGGGCGAGGACGTGCAGACGGCAAAGAAGAAGATTAACGTCAAGGCACAGATTCCCCAGCCCATGGTAAACGCCAGGCAGCAGTTGGCCGACAGGCTGCAGGCCAAGGTGCAGATATCATGCACCAACAGCGGAAAGGGGAAAATAAGCATAGCCTTCGACAACGAGGATGACCTGAAGAGAATAATGGAAGTGATAGGTTGAAAAGCCTCCCCAAGCCCCTCCAAAGGAGGGGGTGTCAGATAGATAATAAACAATGAAGGGAATCATTATAAATAAGGTAACTAAACATCCCCTCCCTTGGAGGGGCTTGGGGAGGCTTTTTGCCTTGGGGAGGCTTTTACTTATCCTTTTGTTTGCCTGCCCCACCGTTACCCTTGCCCAGACTTCTCTTCCCTCCGACTCCATCGTCATGGCTGTAGACTCTATGTTCAACGCCATGAACATTGACTCGCTGATGACGGAGACCACCGACAGCCTCGCCTCCGACACCTCAAGCACCATTCTGCGGCTACCAGCCTCAATGCCTGTGCAGCAGCGCGACTGGACAGCATGGCGACCCGACCCGCAGAAGGCTCTCTGGCTGGCACTCGTCATTCCCGGCGGCGGACAGATATACAACCGCAAATACTGGAAGCTGCCCATTGTCTACGGAGGATTCGTGGGCTGCATCTACGCCATGCGCTGGAACAACATGATGTACAAGGACTATGCCCAGGCCTACCTTGACATCATGGACGACGACCCCGGCACCGCCAGCTACAACAAGTTCCTGCACTTAGGGCGGCAGATCAACTCGTCGAACGAAGAGAGGTACAAGACAATCTTCAAGAAGCGCAAGGACAAGTACCGCCGCTACCGCGACCTCAGCTTCTTCGTGATGATAGGAGTCTACGCCATCTCTGTCATCGATGCCTACGTGGATGCCGAGCTGTCTGCCTTCGACATCTCCAAGGACCTCTCACTGAAGCTGCGCCCCACCGTAATAACAACGGGTAGCCTGACGGCATCGGCCAACCCCTTTGCCACGTCTTCGCTGGGCGTGAACTGCAGCATACAATTCTAAACAACGACAATCATCACACCCCTAATAGATATGAAACGTACCATATTATACCTCATCACCCTGCTGCCCGTGACAACGTGGGCCCAGGTTTCTGTAAACGACAGCATCAGCGACGAGAGCGGAGTGGAAGTTCTGAACAACGACGATGACAACTCATACCTCCAGGAGGGATTCGACTTCCCGGAGGCCCTTACCGACGCCAACCTTGACAGCCTGATGCACCAGTACGTGGCCCGCACATATATGTCGCCCGCCACCGACTGCCAGCAGCTAAGCCAGAACCCCGACGTGCCCCGCGAGGTGTACATAGATCGCCTGAGCCGCATGCCGACCGTCATGGAGATGGCCTACAACGACGTGGTACGCTCGTGCATAGACCGCTATGTGGTGAGGCTGCGCCGCCAGGTGAGCTACATGCTCGGTGCCGCCAACTTCTACATGCCCATCTTCGAGCAGGCTCTTGACACCTACCAGCTGCCCCTTGAGCTGAAGTACCTGCCCATCATTGAGTCGGCACTCAACCCCACAGCCGTCTCGCGCGTTGGTGCCACCGGACTATGGCAGTTCATGCTGGCCACGGGCAAGGCCTACGGGCTGGAGGTGACTTCGCTCACCGACGACCGCCGCGACCCAGTGAAGTCGAGCTATGCCGCAGCACGCTACCTGCGCGACCTCTACGACATCTTTGGCGACTGGAACCTGGTCATCGCCGCCTACAACTGCGGACCAGAGAACATCAACAAGGCCATACGCCGTTCAGGCGGAAAGCGCGACTACTGGGAGATTTACCCCTACCTGCCAAAGGAGACGCGCGGCTACGTGCCCGCCTTCATAGCCGCCAACTATGCCATGACCTACTACTGCGAGCACGGCATCTGTCCCATGAGCAGCCGCCTGCCGGTGAAGACGGACACCGTGATGCTCAACCGCAACGTAACGTTCCAGCAGGTGGCACAGGCCTGCAACCTTGACGTGGAGATGATCCGCTCGCTCAACCCCGTCTACCGCCGCGACATGGTGCCCGGTCTCTCCACACCGTCGCCGCTCCGCCTGCCCCTTACCGACATGCCCCGTTTCCTTGACATGCAAGACTCCATCTTTGCCCTGGCCGGTTCGCAGCCGGCAAGGCGTGCCGAGGTGGAGATAGCCACCGCTGCTGCACCGCAACAGCCACAGACCCGCCAGCGCGACCGCAACAACCGCCGCAACAACAACCAGGGCAATGCCGGTGCCAGCTATGTCACCGTGAGGCGCGGCGACACCCTCGGAGCCATTGCCCGCCGCAACCACACCACCGTGGCCCGCCTGCGCCAGCTGAACGGCCTCCGCGGCGACAACATACGCATTGGGCAACGCCTCCGCGTAAGGTAGCACTCCTACCTCCCCCACAACACCCACAATACCCACTCTCCCCACAACACCCATAACACCCACCTGCACTATGACCGACGAAGAAATCAACATCTGGGAAGCCTCAGACGACAAGATGATAAGTGAAGCCTATGACAAGCTCATTGGCGACTACCTGCGTTCATGCCACCGCAAGAAAGTAGACATCATCACCAAGGCTTTCAACTTCGCAAGGCAGGCCCACAAGGGGGTGAGGCGCCTCAGCGGAGAGCCTTACATCATGCACCCCATCGCCGTGGCACAGATAGTGTGCTCGGAGATAGGACTGGGCAGCACCAGCATCTGCTCGGCTCTGCTCCACGACGTGGTGGAGGACACGGACTACACCGTGGAGGACATAGAGAATATGTTCGGTCCGAAGATTGCACAAATCGTGGACGGACTGACAAAGATAAGCGGTGGCATCTTCGGCGAGCAGGCCTCATCGCAGGCTGAGAACTTCAAGAAGCTGCTGCTCACCATGAGCGAGGACATACGCGTAATCCTCATCAAGATTGCCGACCGCCTGCACAACATGCGCACCCTGGCTTCGCAGCCTGCCAACAAGCAGTACAAGATACCCGGTGAGACGCTTTACCTCTACGCCCCCCTGGCCCACCGCCTGGGACTCTACAAGATAAAGTCGGAGCTGGAGAACCTCAGCTTCAGCTTTGAGCACCCCGAGGAGTATGCCGCCATAGAGCGCCAGCTGGAGGAGAGCAAGGTGAGCCGTCACCTGTCATTCGAGCAGTTCACCGAGCCTATAGAGGCCGCGCTGAAGCAGATGGGCTTTGAGTACGAAATACACGAGCGGGTGAAGACACCCTACTCCATCTGGAACAAGATGCAGAACAAGCACGTCACCTTCCAGGAAATCTACGACATACTCGCCGTGAGAATAATCTTCAAGCCGAAGGACCGACAGGAAGAGATTGACGACTGCTTCAAGATATACACCGCCCTCACCAAGATTTACCGCCGCCACCCTGACCGCCTGCGCGACTGGGTAACCAAGCCCAAGGCCAACGGATACCAGGCCCTTCACGTAACGCTGATGTCGAAGCAAGGTCACTGGATTGAGGTGCAGATACGCTCGGACCGCATGAACGACATTGCCGAGCAGGGACTGGCTGCCCACTGGAAATACAAGGAGAGCGGAGCACCGGGCAACACCTCTGCCAACGAATACTCGGAGGACGAGATGAGCGAGTGGCTGCACACCATAAAGGAAATACTCGACGACCCGCAGCCTGACGCCATGGACTTCCTTGATGCCATCAAGATGAACCTCTTCGCCAGCGAGATCTTCGTGTTCACGCCGAAGGGCGAGATAAAGACCATGCCCACCGACAGCACCGTACTTGACTTTGCATTCTCCATACACACCTTCCTTGGCTCACACTGCATAGGTGCCAAGGTGAACCACAAGCTGATGCCGCTGAGCCACCGCCTGTCAAGCGGCGACCAGGTGGAGGTGCTCACCAGCAAGTCGCAGCATGTGCAGCCCTCATGGATAAATTTCGTGAGCACGGCAAAGGCAAAGGCAAAGATACAGGCCATGCTAAGGCGCATACAGCGCGAGGTGCAGAAGAAGGGCGAGGACATGCTGAACGAATGGCTCACGAAGAACGGCTTCGAACAGTCGCCTTCGGTCATCGACCAGCTGCTCAGGTTCCACGACCTGACACGGCGCGAGGAACTCTTCCAGCAGATAGGCGAGAACTCCATCACATTGGGAGACCCCGACATTGACGAACTGAAGGGAAAGAACAAGAAGAAGGCAGAAAACTCAAGCAGCGGCGGAGGATGGCGCAAGTATGTGCCCTTCGTCAAGTCTAAGAAGGATGACAACACCGCCGAGAAGGAACAGCAGGACTTGTTCATCGTGCCGGAGAAGTTCAACAAGAAGAAGCCCGTCTACCTAAACGAGGACAATATCAACCAGTACCTCTTCCCCGACTGCTGCCACCCAATACCCGGCGATGACGTATTAGGATACATTGACAACAAGAACCGCATTGAGATTCACAAGCGCGCCTGCCCCGTGGCAAACAAGCTCAAGGCCAGCTACGGCAACAGAATCCTTGACGTGAAATGGGACATGCACAAGCGGCTGTTCTTCGACGCCACCATCAGGCTTGGAGGCATTGACCGCCGCGGACTCGTCAACGAGGTGACACGAGTAATCTCCAACCAGCTTTCACTTGACATACGCCGCCTCACCTTCACCACTGAGGACGGCATCTTCGACGGCGTGATAGACCTGAGGGTGCACGACCGCGAGGACGTAAAACAGATTATAGACAAGCTGAAGGAAGTGGACGACCTGAAGGAGATCTCCCAAATAATGTAACACAGCACAGCCATGACCTTGAAACCTATACTGAAAGACATACTTGTAGCCGTCATAGCCGTCATGGCCATGACGTCCTGCTTCCTGCCCCACTCTACGGAGGATGACAACAAGTACGACATAACCGACAAGTTCGGCCTTACCTGGAATGCTGACGAAACCATGGTAAAGAATGCCGACGGCACCATATCCTTCCACGCAAGGGCATGGGGCGGACTGGCAGCAAGCATGGTAAGCGTTGACGGCCCTGCCGACTTCTCTCCCTACGAGAGCATAGTGGTGGAGTTCAGCAAGCCAACACCATGTATAACCCAGATTATCTTCAACGAGCAGATTATCTCATGGGGAAAGGCGGAGATTACAAGGTTAGAGGCTTCCCTCTACGGTTTTGACTTAAGGCAGATTCAACAAGTGGCCCTCCAGTTCAGCAAAGACTGCACGGTGGACATAAGCCGGATATACCTCGTGAAGACCACCTACGAATGGCAGAGCACACAGCTGTGGGAAGGCAGCTGCAAACTTGGCAACTGGACCGGCTCGCTGACCATAAGACCTGAGAAATTCGACATCGCCGTGGCAGGCGACATGCTGGAGATAAAAACCATAATGGACAAGAACTCGCCCGAACTGGGCTACTGGCAGATAAAAACCGAGATTAGCGACACCCAGGATGTCCTCATAGGCAATCAGGACCACCTCAACGAATGGGGCTGTGCCAGTATTGACAAAGGCACATGCAGCCTGCTTGTACCGCTAACCGCCCGCGACGTGGCAAGACTACAGAGCCACGGCCTGCACATCGTGGGATTCTACAAGGTGGTGACACAGGTTAACCTACTGCAATAATTCTATTCCCTTCATCTTTCACCTTTCATCTTTCACCTTTATCATGAAGCATTTCCCTTCCTTCATCTTTCACCTTTCATCTTTCATCGTCCTGGCCCTGCTGACAGCAACACCGGCACAGGCCGTGAACCAGTATGACAACCCAGACACCATCGTAGTGGCCCGCGACGGCACCGGACAGTTCCGCACCGTGCAGGAAGCCATCGAGGTGTGCCGCGCCTTCATGGACTACCACAAGGTAATATACATCAAACGTGGTATGTACAAGGAGAAAATCATCATTCCCCAGTGGCTGCAGAACATAGAGCTCTGCGGCGAGGACCGCGACGAGACTGTCATAACCTACGACGACCATGCCAACATACCCACTCCCGGCATGCCCTACCCCACCCTGGGCACCTTCCGCTCCTACACCCTGAAGATTGAGGCAAACGACATTACGCTGAAGAACCTCACCATACAAAACAATGCGCCCCGCATGGGACAGGCAGTGGCTCTCCACACCGAGGGCGACCGCCTGCTGTTTGTGAACTGCCGCTTCCTTGGCGACCAGGACACCGTCTATACCGGCATGCCCGCCACGCGCCACTACTTCAAGGACTGCTACATAGAGGGCACCACCGACTTCATCTTCGGTCCCTCCACCGCCTGGTTCGAGCGCTGCCAAATCTACTGCAAGGTGAACAGCTACATCACCGCCGCCAGTACCCCAAAAGAAATAATGTACGGGTACATATTTAATAATTGCACCATCAGCTGCGCCCCAGAGTGCGACAAGATGTACCTTGGCCGCCCCTGGCGCGACTATGCCTACACGCTGTTCATGCACTGCACTATGCCCGCCCAGATACGCCCCGAGGGCTGGCACCACTGGCAGGCAGAGCGCGAGCAGACCGCCCGTTACTATGAGTTCGAGAACAACGGCCCCGGTGCCGCTACCGCTGAGAGGGCGCCATGGACCCGCCAGCTAACACGCCGCGAAGCCAGCCAGGTGACGCTGCAAAACGTATTCGCACGAGGCGACAACTGGCAGGTAGAGCCGTAAGAACACAAGACACAACAGCCGACAAGTTTTTCGCTTGCCGGCTGTTGTGTCTCTGGTACATACCAGATTATCAACGATTCTGAACCTTTAGTGTTCTCATTGGGCCAATCTTTAAGGAGTAGATGCCTTTGGGATGGCTGGCTAAGGAAATCACGGCCTTCCCTGCACCGTCAGCCTGCTGCCGTGAAACCATACGGCCACTGACATCGTAGACACAGACAGTCTCACCGACATTCACTCCAGCAATAGTAATCACTCCGTCAGCCTGCCTTGAGAATGCCAGTCCTGCCGCTTGCACGTTGCCAATACCGGACGACTCTGTCACGGTGAGTATGCCATCCTGATATGTCAAGGCGTAATTAAGGGCATCTCCGCCGCTCACGGTGATGGGATAGAGTCCAGGACCGCTACCTGCGGCGTATGTCGTAGTGGCAACAGGCAGCGAAGTGAGCACGCTTTCATCGTCTTGCAGGCGGAAGCCTTCATAGCGCAGGGTAAATACCGGCAGTTCGTCGTCCTCCTCCATGGCCTGGTCGTTGGCAATGACGGCAAGAGGAGCCTTCTCCACTGAAAGAACGCCGTTTACAAATACCACATCGTAATTGGTGATGGTGCCCTGGCGTACAAGGATATCGTACAGTCCCACGGGCGACTCCGGCGAGGCCTGGCAAACTATCTCAGGTATGCCATAGAATGTTCCTCCTGTTACCACGTACTCAAAGGCCGGATTCTCCTCTCCGTATCTGCGGGTATAGCTCTTGGCGGTAATCGTCACGGGGTGCTCCACCTTGATGGAGAAGTCTGCAGCATCCATCCTTTCCGTCTGCACACCGGCAACAGAGTCAATCCTCGTGAACACTATGTTCTGCAGGCTGCCATGCAGGCTGTCCTCCGACAGTGAGGCGTCGGCCCTGACCGTGACGAATGATATAACGTCTGTCTGGCCCGTCATAGGCATGTTCAGCGGCGACATGCACACCACTCTCCACCCATAGCCGCCAGGCAGCGTGTCGGCATAGAAAGTCTGCTGCTGGTCGGTGAAGCAGGCCTCGTTGAGATGGAAATCACTGCTGCCCGTAGTTATGCCCTGCGGCAATACCAAGTCAAACTGGAATGCGCAGTACTGGCCCATACTGTCTGTATCGAGCACAATATTCAGGTTGCATTCACCGCCTGCCAGCACCTTGGCATCCTCTACATACAGCCGGTCGGCGTATGCACTTGTTGCCGCCAGCGCAAGCAGTGTAAGCAGGCTATTCTTGAATAGTTTCATCATGGCAATAGAGTATTATTTGATGACTATTTTGCTGTTGTTGATAATGTAAATGCCGCGTGCCAAGCCCTTTGTAGTGGTGGCTCCGCTACGAACAATCCGGCCGTTGAGGTCATAGATGTCAAAGGTTGCATCTTCAAAGAGTGTGCCTATGCCGGTCTGGGTGTTCAATGCCACATCAGGCAGGCAGATGTCAGTGCCGTCAACACTGGCAACATGGATATTGGAGAGCATCACGTCGCCTCCTGTCATATCATTCACACTGAGCATAGCCAGCATCCCGCTTGTGCCGTGCATAGGCAGGTTCCGCATGGAATAGGCCAGGACGCGCACACTGCCGTCGTCCATCTGTCTTGTCACCACGGTATGTCCGTCCTTGCGAGCATCGCTGAGCAGCACCTGAGAAAGGCTGGAGCCGTCAGGCAGCGTCACGTCAAACTGCATTGCCGTCACTGCCATGCTGTTGTCAAGCATCACAGCAATCTTTCCCCCGCTGTCAGGCTCCATTCTGACTTGTGCCGTCCTTCCTGCCGTCTCGCCATCATTAGCCAGTGGCATAGCAAGGCGTGAAGCAGGCTGGTCGTTGACCATGATGTAATGTACGTCTTGCACCAGGTCTGCCACGGTAATCTGGCCGTCTTCATAGAGGTCGGCATCAATGAGTGCTGGCACGCTGCTGGTCTGTCCGAGTATGCACTGCACTATCTCAACGGCATCGGTGATGTTTGTGTAAGAGTCGCGGTTCACGTCGCCGGGCCGCCCTATCACTGTGAGCCAGCCGTTGACGTAGGTGGGTTCATAGTTCTGAGCCTCAGCGCCGCCTATGCTTATCTCGTATTCTCCCATCCCGCTTTCTGCCGTTGCCTCTGTTGTCATCAGCGGCAGCACGGTGAGCACGCTGTCAGTCTCGCTGTTCTTGAAGCCCTCGTAAGATGCGGTGAACAGGGGTGTCTCCGTTCCCATGCGCATCCAGCAGGAGTCGGCAGTAATGACGAGCGGTGCCTTGGTTATGGTAAGCGTGCCGTTCTGGCAGGTAACGTACTGGTTGTCCACGCTGCCGCGTGTAATAACTATGGGGTACGTGCCCACAGGCGATGTCTCGTTAGCGTCGCATGAAATCAGGGGCAAGCCGTTGTAGCCGCCCTTGTCGGCAGAGAACTCAAACTCCGGGTTGGCCTCGCCATATTCGCGGGTGTAGCTAAGCGCTGCCAATGTGGCGGCAGGATCTATAGTCACCATGGTGCTTGCCAGCTCTTTCTGCGGGTCATAGCTTGTGCTCACCCACACCCTGATGGTGTCGGCACGGCTGAACACTATTGGCAGCTGGTGCTGGGTCTCGGTGGCAAACGGTATGCTCTCTTCATAGCGGTCTACGAGGAGCATTCCTATGCTGTCGGCCTCGCAGTGGTAGTAGACAGAGCCTTGGAAGTCGGCCCCGCTGTTTGCCATCGTTATTGTCAGCATCTGCTCGGAACCCTGTATCATGTCGCCTTCCACACTGAGGCCAGTGACGGTCAAGACGGGTTTCAGCCGCTGTATCTCAATGACTATTTCCGCCATGGCCTCTACCACTCCCCATTCGTATGTTACCGTGAGGGGCATCATGATGGAGTAGAAGCCTATTTCCTGACCGTCGTTCTCTATCTGGAGCGAGCCGAAGTCGGTATTGCCAGCATATTCCGTGGTGCTGTCCATGCCTTCCGGAGGCAGGTAGGTAACGTTGAAGCCCGGTGCTTCAATTCGGCCTGAGAGGGCTATTGACTGTATGTTGTAGAATTTGTATAGACCTGTACTGTCTATCTGCTCGTCTTGTGACAGGAACATGCCGCGCCAGTCGGTAATGTTCACAAGTTCAGAAAGCCTGAAGGTCAAGGTGTCGGAGTCTGACACGTCTGTTAGCACCTCGGGCTTGCTCGGCTCTGCATCTATGGGCCTCACCACCCTCATGACAAAGTTGCTGTAGTCCACGTTGTACATCTGGTCTTTATACATGGCCTTTATGCACAGCGGCAGAGCGAGGGCATTGGCACAGTCGTAGGAGGCTGCCCTGTTCAGCATCTGCATAGTGGTGGCATTCTTTTCCAGAGTCACCATTCCTGTTGCGGGGTTGAGTGTGGCAACAATGGTGTCAGAGCATATCAGCATGGTGCCGTCGGTACTGGCAAGCAAGTCGCCTTCGGAACGGAAGGCCAGCTGCGGCGTGACAAAGTCCTCGTCGGCCTCAGTAATGATGAGCTGCGGACTATCGTTCATGAAGGTGCTGAAAACGTTGCAAGTAAGCATTGAGAGGAGGCTGTCGCCATCTTGAGGCACTGCCGGCGTAAGCTCTATTGCCTCAATGCCTTCATTGCGGCTGTTGCGTGCAAACCAGAGATAGCTTAGCTTCTTTGAATTGTCGAGCGCGAACTTTGGCTCTTCCTGCTCAATAACGTAAGGAGAGGTGGCTGCTGCAGTCATAAAGATTCTTCCCGAGCGGTAGTTCAGCAGGCAGAAATATTGCTCGCCTATTTCCAAGTCGTAGAATCTGAAGTCGCTTGTGACGGTTGCTCCCGGCTCTATATAAACCAGTTTTGTTTGCTTCAACACCTGTTCGCCTGTGTTGGTGCCGGGAATGACCTTGTAGAGGCAACACTCCACATCGTCATCGTAGGCGTAGGTGCTTTGGTTGGTAAGTGTGCCTTTGAGCTTCATGGTGGTTCCTTTAATGACAGGCCTGTTGTAGACAAAAGAGTAACCGCTTGAGTTTGTTACATCCAAGGCACCGCTCATGTTGTAGGTTTTTGCCTCTTCCACGATAAAGGATGTGGTTGCAATGACGCTGTTGTCGTAGATTAGCCTGAGGGTCATGCCTCCTGACTGTGACGGTGTGAACGCAAGCTCTACGGTTGTGGAGTCGCCTGCAGCCAGTTCAAGGTGGCGGTAGCCTACTATAACGTTATTATCGCCCATAAGTGTCAGCTCGCCAATAAAGTCGGTGCCGATGTTATGGATAGTGGCCATGAGCACAGCCTGCTTGCCTACCACCGCCGTGCCCTCTATACTCATGGTGCCGCTGAGGCTTACACTGGGAGCTTGAAGGGTAAGCGTGTCGCCCTCAATAACGGCATCAATATGGTTTTTCTTGTAACCCTTGTTGGCATGCCATTCTGAAGTTCCGCTCTCACGGCTCACTGGAGCCAGTTTGTAGAGGCCGTCGGGCAGGTTGGCTCCGAAAGAGCACTGCAGGGTTACACTGCTCCAGCCCTGTTGGTTGTTAAGAGTGTTGTTCCGGAAGTTAAACTCCACAGACAGCATGTTGTCATCGGCATCAAACAGACCCAGGCCAATATCAAACGTGGCCGTCTTGCCGCTGAGGTTATACATGGCAGCGTTTACACTGACCCGGTTGAAGTTTCCCGATGTGGCCGTGCGGTAGTAAGTGGTCTGGCTGGCAGAAATATTGTCTGTGGTCATGACCAGGACTTCGCTGCCGCCGGCATCGGGCATCAAGCCCAATACTGCATCCTGGTTGAAGCTGTAACCGTCGGTGCTTGTGCTGGCACCAATGCCGGTATTGCTGCCGGGGTTGAGAATAGAAAGGAGGAAGTAGTTGTCGCAATAGCCGCCCCATCCCCAGTTTACGTGGAAATAGTCATCGGAAGAATAACCGTCAATGACGAACTCATGGCCGCCTCCCGATGCCAAGCCGCTGTAAATTACGGGGCGGCCTTCGCTCAGCTCATTGTAAATAATGTCGTTCCAATCATTATAGGAGTAGTCATTGCGCAGCTCTAACCGGGCAGAGGCATCATAGCCGAAATACTCTTTCAGCGCAACAGGTACGCTATTGCTATAAGCACTGCTGACAGTGGTGCCATAGTCCATCTGTACTGACGTTCCACACATCAGCATGAGGTTTGCCACGGCATCCTTGGCTTCCTGCGAAGCGCTGTTGCCGTATTCCGGCAGCATCTGGTCCCAGTCAATATCGGTGACTGGTATCGTCGGCATCGCAATGCCGCTGCGAGTGGTAGTATAGGCCGGAATGTCCTTCATAGGGCGTGCTGGATAGCGGTAATAGTACATCAGCTGGGCCATAGCGGTAGCCACGCATCCGGTATAGCAGTTCTGGCTGCCATACGCAGGACACTTTGAATTGAACGGCTCATCCTGGTCCCACTTGCTCTGTAACATCGGACTTATAGGCTCGCGGTCCTGCTGAGACTGCCGGGCTATCAGGCTGCTGCTCACGCTCTGATGATTTGCTATCCATTCTATCTGCCGCTGGTATTCATCCAGCCAGGCTCGCATGTTGTCAGGCATGTCGGAGACGCTGAAAGAGCCTGAGCCAGAATAGCCCAGAACGGGAATGGTGCGGTCGTCGCCCGACACGATGACGAATCCGCCATCGTTGCCGATGTTGAACACATAGTAGCATGGCAGCGATTGGTTCTGGACTGAGGTCATGGCCTTTGTGTATGCCAGCCTCAGCGAACTGCTGCTGCAGGGCATGGCATGCCCGCTACTGCCCGACAGAAAGTGCATTGCATTTCTCAATGCCTGCTCCTGTGTCACAGGAATTGCCCTCGCAAGCATGAATAGCATGAGGACTGCGAATAACAAAGTTAGTCTTTTCATCTGTATCCGGTGCTTTATATTTTTATCTTTCTTTGCCAACAGACCTAAGGCGGTTGCGCTGCTACGCTATCTCGTCAGCGAGAATTTCACCGACACACCGAAGTCCTGTGTGGTGGTGGGATAGCTGCTGGAAGAGAGCAGCGGGGTGTTGGTCTGACGGTCGTAGTAGGCAGTGAGGGTAAGGTAGCGTGAGAGGGTATACTCGGCCGAGAGTGAAATCTTAAGGGCAGAGTTGCCGCTGCTGGCTGAGGAGACACCGCTGGCTATGTCGCGGGTTATGGCGGCCTGCTTGCGGAAGGATATGTCAACGCGGGTGTTAAGGTCGTGGTTCACGCCGCCTCGCGAGCGGTTGTTCTGCTGCTGGCTCTGCTGGTTCTGGTTTTGCTGCTGGCTGCTGTTGCCGCTGCGCTGCGAACCCCTCACGCGACGGTGGCGGTTGCCAAGGCCGAAGAGGTTGAAGTTGCTAATCCTGTAGCCCATACCTACTACCCAGTCCTTCGACTTCGACTCGTTTATCTGTACGCTTGTCATGGAGAGGTTGAGCACGCGGGTGGTCTTGTACTCCATCTTGATGGTCATGTTGTTCTTCAGCGTTACGTCAACACCAAGCAGCGGCGTGAAGGCCTCGTTGATGCTCACCGTAGAGATGTTGAACATAGACGACGGGGTGTAGGAGCCGTCGGCAGCCTGCACGTAGCCGAGGTCGCCCATGTATTCAAGCCACGAGCTATAGCTGGCGTATGAGCCTACGCTGTACACACTCTTGTAGCCGTGGTTGATGTTCACGCTCTTGAAGCGGTCGGCCAGCCAGGGTATTTTTGCCAGTCCGGCGTAGCGCACAGTCCAGTTGGGCAGCAGGCGCGTCAGGGCTGGGAATATGTCAAGCGACTTGCCTGCGCCGGTGGTATAGGCAGAGAGGAAGGCCGGTATGAGCACGTCGGCGCTGTAGGGGTTAACCTGGTTGGCAGCGGTTTGCCCGCTGCCCACGGACGAGCCATCAATTGAGGCGGGGTACTGAGCCTGCACACGGTCACGGAAGCTGTTGATAGAGCGGCAGAAGCGGTCGAAGGTCTTTGAGTGGTAGCCGTTGTTGGCGTTGCCCATGCCTTCGAGTGCGGAGCCGATGGAGATGGTGGTCATGGTGAACGTGCCGCTGTGCGTAGTGGGCTGTCCGGCATACATGAACTGCACTGAGCGGGCGCGGTTAACGGTGCGGGTGGCTGAGAGGTCTATCTTCAGGTCGCGAGCCGGCTCCAGCGTTGCCCTCAGCTGGAAGTCCTCTGTCATCTGGCTGGTGCTTGGCGTTGCCACGCTTTCGTTGCACATCAGCCAGCCGTTGTCGAGGGCCTTGTCTATGTAGCCGTCGCCTGTCAGTCCGAAGGCGAAGTCAAGTCCCGGCGACATGATGTCGCCTGTGCGCTGCCCGAACATGTCGCCAATGTTTGGCATGAAGCCCGGCAGGGTCATGGAGCGCTGGTTGCGGTAGGTGACGTTAACGGAGCGTACCATCATGAGGAAGCGGGTGGCCTGCTGGGCGGCGTTGTACCACCAGAAGTCCTCAAGTGGCTTCTTCGTGATGACGCTCAGCTTTAGCGTGTCGGCAGTGACGCCCTTTGGCAGCCATACCTTTATCTTATTGTCGTCAACGGCCTTCCACCTAACCTGCACAGCCCTGCCGGCCTTTGTCTTGGCACTCACGATGAGGCGACGCGAGCGCTTGCCATGCTGCACTTCGACGGTGGTGTCAGGCTGAATCACAATCTCGCGCTGGAAGGCGTTCCGCTGGCTGTTGTTCTGGTTGCCCTGCTGGGCGTTGTTTCCGTTTTGGTTGGCCTGGTTAGCCTGACCATTACGGTTATTCTGGGCGTTGCGGTTATTCTGGGCGTTGCGGTTGTTCTGGTTGTTTCGCTGCGGCTGCCGCTTGAAGCGCTCGTTGGTTTTCTTAAGGAATGGTATGTGGTTGTAGAGCGTCTCAAAGTTCAGCGTGCCATTAAGCTGGACGTTGCGGTTGTTCTGTATGGTGTTGCCAAGCGAGGTACCGTCGTCAAGCTCCGTGCCGCGTAGCCAGGAGTAGGTGGCGGTATAAGATGCATCGGTGCGCAGCCAGTCAAAGAGTGGAATCTTGTCTATTGGCACCTGGTATGTGGCGCTGAAGTTCTGCTGGTAGTCGAGCGGCGTGCCCCAGTGGGTGATGCTCTGCCACACAGAGTCCTTCCACGCCTGGTAGCGGTCGGCATAGAGGTCTTTGTTGATGGGGGTGTAAGGCTCTTCTATCTCTGCGTGGGTGGCACTCTGGAAGTTCATGTGGAGGTTCTTGGTGAGGTCCCAGCGCAGGCTGAAGTCACGGTTCCAGAGGAACTGCTCCGAGAAGGTGAGGGGCAGGTTGGGGTCGACGGTGTTCTCCAGGTCACGCTCCTGCAGCTCGTAGTAGTTGCGGGTAAGCTCCATGTTGAAGGCTATGCTCTGGGGCAGGAAGTTAAGGCCCAGCGCCTTGGGGAACTGCAACCACTTGGAGTTGCCCTTGAGGCCCTTGAAGGGTTCCCATGTGTTGAGCACGGGCGTGTAGCTGTAGTTCAGTGCCCCTCGCCACTGGTCTTCGTTTTCGTAGACAGTAGTCTCGCCCGTGGTGTTGCGGTGAGAGTGGCTGTAGGAGAACGAGAAGTTGGCCGGGTCTATGGGCAGTGGGTGGCGCTTGTTGCGAATGCCCACCCTGGCGTTGGATATGGAGAAGTTGCTCGTGATGTGCTGAGTCACGGCGATGGACTCTATGCTGTCGCGCTCGTGGCTGTCAATGGCGGTGTCAAGGGCGTCGTCAAGCTCAACGTCGGTGTCCAAGGGGTTGTACTTGGGGCTGATTCTCTCGCGCGTGTATGAATAATATAGTGGTGCTGTTACCTGGGCGTTGTCGGGGAAGAACTTGCCCAGCTCCACGTTGGCCGTTATGGAGTACGACTTCTCGTTGTCTGTGGTGCGCTGCATGACGGTCTGCTCCAGTCCGCCGAAGCCGTCGGTGATGTAGCGGCCAGTCATGTTAAGGGTGCCCACATCGCTAAGCTGCAGGTTCATGGCAGCACTTGCCGCCCAGCCGCCGTCGTTGTTGGCCTCGCGCAGTCGCAGTTCGTTGACCCATATCTCGCCGCTCTTAAGCGAGGAGCTGAGGTTTCGCACGCCGATAATCATGGTCTTTACTTCTCCGAGCGAGGGGTTGCCGATGATGCTGATGCGGTTGTTGGGGCGGCCGGGGTCGTAGTCGCTGTAAAGCTGGGTGTAGCTGGCCATGCCGTCGGCTCGTGCCTTGTTGCGTGCCCGCTTGAGACTGGTAAGCACGCTGAGGTCTATGTCAAGCATGTTCTCCTCAGGCCACACTATGGCGCGGTCGCTGGGCACGTTCCAGTGGTAGCTGCCTTCGGGCGTCACCTTAAGCGGGATGAGGTACTCGTAGTAGTTGCTCTTGTAGTCGCTGCCAAGGCGTATGAAGATGGCCAGCTGGTTGTCTTCGAGCTGTGTGCTGTTTGGCACCAGGGTGTTGGCGTGTACAAACATCTGCAGGTGCTTGTACTGGCGCAGGTCCAGGTTGGTGTTCTTGTAGACCGCCTTCGACTCGTTCTGTGACAGGTTTTTCACCGTAAGGCAGAGGGCCTGTTCGTTGGCCTCGGTCAGCTGTTGCTGATTCGGGTCAGTAACACGGGTGATGCCTGGTGGCAGAACGTAGGCCACAGGCTGGCGCTCGGTGTTCTCCTCCACGTTGACGGCACTCACCTCCATTGTACCCGTCTCTGCCCCTGCGCTGGTCTGCAGGTTCTGCTTGTACTGACGCCATTCGCCGCGCACCAGGTCGAGGCTGCCGAAGCGCAGTGTGATGGGCTGGGTGAAGCCGGTGAGGAACATGCGCATGAAGCGTATGGAGGTGAAGTCGTTGATGGCTCCCACCTTCTGCTGGTATTCTGCCAGCGGAATGCGGAACAGGTACCAGCGCACGGTGCAGGTGTCGCCGTTGCGCAGCTTGGCGTTGTAGTCGCGGTGGTCAACGATGTAGCTGTCGGCACTCTTCGTGCCGTTGTTGTAGGCCTGCAGCTCGGCATCGCTGATAGGTATGCGGTACTGGTAGTAGCGCTCGTACTCGTTGAGTGTGTAGTCCTGATTGATGTCCTCCACGTCGGGGCCGGTCTTGTAGCTGGTATCGTAGCCCTCGGTCTGGTTGTCGTTGCTGGGAGAGTTGCCCTGGGGGTTGTTTATCAGGCGGTAGCGGTCCATGATGCTACGCTGCTGCTGGTCGTAATCGCTGCCACGGAAGTAGTGATAGTTGTCACCGGCAGGGTCCTGCTGCCATGCCTGCAGCAGCGAGTCGTTCTGCACTACGCTGCCAATCTGGCCGAGCCACTGGGCATAGGCCCCGAACTGCCGCTCCTCATCATCGGTGAGGCCGTTCAGGCCCACGTCCTGCAGCTGCCGGGAGCCTGCCGTCGTGGCAAAGGCGTAGGTCTGGGTGGCCTGTACGGGTATGCGGCCCCACTGTGTCTCCTCGAATGTAGAAGTGCCGTCTACGGGCATGCCGCTCTCATAGAACTTCTTGCCGTCGCGAAGCACGTCCTCGCTCACCTCACCAAGGTTCAGGTAGAGATCGCCAGAGTGCTGGGCAGCGGTGCCGTCGGCACGGGTATAGATGAAGGGGTCAAGCAGCCAGAACTCCACGTATTCAATGTTGGCCTGCTCGAAGTCGGTGGTCTCTAAGCGGCGCATCATGCCGCCCCAACGCTGAGCCGGGTTGCGCAGGGTGCCGTCGGCATTGTAGTCAAGGGTGAGGTTGTAGGGGCCGCGCTCCTGAGGGTAATAGCTGAGGTTGAGCACGGGCAGGGTGCTGGTGGCTCCGTTGTAGGTGCTCTGATCGCGGTTGGGGTACAGCTCCCTGACGTATATCTCGCGGATATAGTGGTTTGACAACTGGTCCAAATCGCCCTTGATGTGAGAGGGAGTGAGCGACGACGATCTGCGGGTGAAGAGCGGGTCTACGGTGTACCATGACAGCAGGGCACGGCCAAAGCCGCTGGTCACTCCCTCCTTGTCGGCATATTCCGGGAACATGGTAGGCACGGAGCTGAGCACCCACGCCTTGGGGTCGCTCACGTCGAGCAGCATCTTGGTGTTCTCGAAGTCGTCAATGTAGGAGGCGTTGTCCTGAGTGCCGTGGGCATTGCCGGCAATGAGCTGTGCAAACTCTCCGGTGAAGGTAATCTGCGAGGGCTGCGTACAGTGTAGCAGGGGCAGGCGGTTTAGCATGTTGGTGAGCCACTGGCTCTGCTGCTTCCAGTTGATACTGAGGCCCCAGATGGTGTTGTTCAGCGGCTCCTCGCCCATGGCTACCTTGGTGGTAAGGGCCTGCTCGCTGAGGTGCATCAGAGTGCCTCCCAGCGAGAAGTTCTTCGTAAAGGCATACTCCCAGTTCACTCCGAACATGGTTTTTCGGTGCAGCCACGCGTCGGTGTTTGACTCAAGGCTGACGTTGACGTTGGTTCCTGCGTCAATGATGCTCTGGTTCAGTATGGTCACCTCGCCGGCAGCGTAGTCCACTGTGTAGTCGCTGCCCTCGGTGAGGGTCACTCCGCCGGCTGTAACCACGACGCTGCCCTGCGGCACGTTCCAGGCTCCGAGCGAGATGACGTTGGCCGAGGTGCCCTTGTACTGTCCTGTGAGTATGAACTTATCCTTCTCAGCATTCTGGCGGGCCACGGTCTTGGTGCTGTCATAGAGCTGGTCAAAGCAATAGCGGTCGGCAAGGTGCCCCATGCCCTGCTGCTCTAAGTAGTTGCGCAGGTAGTCGCCAAAAGGCTCGGCAGAAGGCAGGAAAATGCGACCGTTGCTGACGGTGTAGCCGTTGACGAAGTCGAACTGTCCGTTGGCGTGGGGCTTCATGTTGGCATCCAGACGGTCAAGGCCCATCATGCGCAGCAGGGTGGTCTGCTTCAGAGCTTCCTCTGGCAGGTAGGTGAGGTATGTGCCAGTGGTGTCACTCTGGTACTTCACGTCAAGGCGGAAGCGGTCTTTCTCAACGCTGCTGGCCAGGTAGTACACGTTTTTCATCATCAGGTCCCAGTTGCCCTGCGACGGACTGTTCGACGTGTTCTTCAGCGCCTTTACAAAGAGGCACTGGCTGGTCTGGGTGACATCGGTAGAGAACTCGCCCACCTGATAGGTCTGGCCGCCGTATGTATACTCAAAGGCCACTGCCAACACCTGGTCGGTCTGCAGTCCGGTCTTAAGCGAGATATATCCCAGGGCAGAGTTCACCGTGTATTCCGATGATGACAGCAGCCTTGCCGAGGCCAGCTTTTCGTAGTCTACGCCGCCAGTGAAGCCTGCTATGCCCTCTAACTGTGCTGTTATGGCATCAATGTTGCGCGAGGCAGAGTCAATGTTGGCCACGAGGGTCTGGTATTCGCTGTTGGCCAGATTGCTGGGCACGCTGAGGCCGGTTGGGCTCCACAGGCCGTTGCTGATGCGCTGCTGCTCGCCGAGGTCGGTCAGGGCAACAATATTTCTTGTGTTCGACGTGGTTCCTGTCTTGTTGGTTATCCACACCTCTACGCGGTTTATATTTATGCCGGTGGTGATATTAGGCAGCGTGGACATGGCGCGGTCGTAGGTCTGGCGGAAGAAGTGGGAAAGGAAGAAGTGGCGGTTTTCCTCATAGTCGGCTACGTCAATCTCGAACGGTGTGGTCTGTGTGCCGCCGCGCGACGACACGCTGGTCGAGGTGCTCTTCTTCTGCGAAACAACGGTCTGCAGCGTAAGCTTGCCAAACTGCATGTCGGTGCGAATGCCGAAGAGCGACGAGGCACCGTAGACCAGGGAGTTGTTCGACGGGAAGGTGACATTGCCTGCCTCCACCAATTTTATTATCTCGTCCTCCTTGCCGTCATACTTCAGCTTGAGGTTCTTCGTGTCGAAGTTGAAGGTGGCATCGGTGTTGTAGTTGAAGTTGAAGTTCACCTTGTCGCCTACGCGGGCATTGGCCGAGATGTTTATCTTCTCGTCAAAGTCGAAGTTGGTGGTGTGACGGTTGCGTATGGGCAGCGAGGGGTTGTCTACGTCCTTCTTGGTGAAGCCCACCTTCAGCTCTGCCGTGCCTTGCGTGCGAACCCTGACACCGCCCGGGCCGAATATCTTCTCCGCCGGACCGAGGTCGAAATGCATGTCGGAGAAGGAGAACTTGTCCTCGCCCTGTGTGGCCACGTTCTGTGCGTCGCGTGAACGGAAGAACTGCTGCCTGGCCCTGCGCTCGCTCCACTGCATGTACTCCTGCGGAGTCATCATGATGGGGGCGTTGAGGTAATTGTCGCCTATCTTCGAGCCAATGAAGTACAGGCCCAGCGAGTCATTGTATTCCACTGTCTGCCTGATGTTCGAAGGCATATGCAAATCCAAGGCCGACGAGTCAAGGTCGGCCACCGTCACTGGGCTTGTGGGCTGTATGCGCCATCTGGTAGGAGTGCCGTCGGCAGGGGCTGCGGCCGACGTGCTGTCAGGCGGGTCGGCAACAGGCATGACGGGCATGTCTGTTACAAAAACAACAGTACGCATAGCGGGAAATCCCACTATGACCATCATCGTCAACACTATATAAAGGCAAGCCTTCTTCAATTGTCTTTAGTGCTTCATGCCCAAACCAAGGGCATAGTATGTCTTAAGTATAACGCTTCTTCCTGCATATTATTGTATTTGCACTGCCTAAAAAATGTTTTACAAAAAAAAGTTCTTAAACATTTGGCCAATTCGGAAAAACGTTGTACCTTTGCACCCGCTTTAGCAATGAAGTGGCTGATCCGCTAGCTCAGTAGGTAGAGCACCGCCCTTTTAAGGCGGGTGTCTTGGGTTCGAACCCCAAGCGGATCACTTCAAGAAATCAGCAAACAATTGAATGTCAATTACTTGCTGATTTTCTTTTACTCCAAATGCACCACATTTGCACCACCGGATGACCTTTGTAAACTTTACAATCGCCCTAAACGTCAAGAAATGGCTCGTAAACATTTGATATCATTCTATAAAAACACTTTCTAAAAACACTTTTCCCTTTTCAACGCATATTTTATGTTTTTATGCGTTTGCCCTGAAATAAGCGAATTCCCCGTCCTTAATAAGTATTTTATAAAAACACTTCTAAAAACATTATTCCCTTTTCGACGCATATTTTATGTTTTTATACGATATTTCGTCCAGCGTTTCTGTCCTTCTGGCTCTATCTTATCTTCTGCAATGAGTTGTTTTATCTGGAACTGAAGTTTGCGCAGAGGAATCTCTTTGCCTATCCTCTCATGGATGTCATTAATGGAGCATGGTTGGTATATCTTCAAATCTTCCATGATAAGCTCACGCAATCGATAGCTCTCAATCCGTTTTAACGAGGTGGTGCCTTTGTAATTGCTACCACGCAATATACTTGTCTCGACCCTATACTCCTTTGCCTTAGACTTATCGCTTGTGGCCGTTACAAAGCCTTTGTCAACCAAAGGTCTCAGCCAAGGGCGCAATGCGTCGGCATCCTTCAAGTGAAGAAAAGCAATAATTTGAGAGGCAGTAAGACTCTCGTGCATGGCGATAAGACCGAGACATATGAGCTGCTTCTGTTTCAACTCCTGACTTTGGTCAGCAAACTGCATTATTTTGATGACTTCCTGACTTGTTACGCGTCGCTCCACTCGAACCTTTACATAGTCATCTCCTTCCTCGACTATCGGAACCGATTTTCCATTAGCCAGTAATTTCTCATACATCATATCATAGCCAGAACCTTCACGCTCCATCAAATGCAATGCATAGAATATTGCAGCCATGTGTTCGTTTCTCTTCTTGGTCACATGGAGAATATTGTCAGCAGTCACACCTATTGGAAGCAATCCGGGATTCACGATTTCAATATAGTCAGGATGGATATTCAGGAAGATGTCACCTCGAATCGTGTACGGCCGATGAACCAGGGCATTCCCGACAAGCTCTCTTATGACGCTTTCAGGATATGCTGGGATATTACGTCGGAACATACCATCACCGATTTCTGTACTTTCTTTCCACTCTGGAATAGTCTTCCATATCTCGTCAATGATTTCGTATGGACTTTTAGAGAAATCATCCCATAGCCACTTGTTTACCTTCTCGCCGTATTGATCATATTTGATACATTGCACTACAGGCGCATTCATGATTCTTCCTCGTTGAGTCTGCTTTCCTATAAACAGTACGCCCAACTGTGTCATACGTTCAGACTCATCGTCCGTCATGTAATAGTAGTCTAGCAGCTCTTTAGTGTCCTTCTGTTTTACAAAGTCGCTTACACGATCAGAGGTCTTTATCAGTTCTATGAACTTTGCCAACTTCTCTTCATCTGCGTCTTTCCAAGAAAAGCTCGTGACAACATCTTCCCAACTAAGACAGCCCTTGTCAGCAGCCAGACGAGCAACATCCTCTGGACCCACAGGAACGCTTTGGTCGCCGATACGTACATAAATCTTTCCTGATGATGTTACTGCGATGGCATTAGGATTCCAATGGATAAAGAGTTTCACGAACTCGCCTCCATTTTCAGCGGTTGACTTCTCTGTTGTGGCGATAACAGCATGAGTCATCCCACTTATCTTATTCACAATTACTGTTGGCAAATCTTCCGGTATGCATTGTGATGCAGGTGGAAGCATATCACCATCCTCGATGCCGATGTCAATAACGCCACCTTGTGCATTGCTGAACGCTACACAGTCTTTTGCCAATTCTCCGAAATCAGCAGTTTTCCCTAATACCGCCTTTAGGGATTTCTTGTCGTATAATGTATCCTCTTTCATATGCTTTGCAAAATTAGTGATTTTATTCCAATTATTCTTATCGATACTACTTTTCCCATCTATTTTCACTTGTAGAAAGTAATCCAGTTCGTCCGATATTTAAAGTTGGGAGATTTCTTGCTCTCTGGGAATCGTTCCACAACTTTTCCGTTTTTGTTGCGATACCATGCATAGTTCCAGCCACTGCCCATATCCAGATAGAGGGCATGCCTGACTTTGAAATCACTCAGAGCCTTTACAAAGTCCTCATAGGTAACGACCTTCTTTGATTCTATGACACAAAGTCTTCCGTCCTTCTCACACAAAGCTCTATAGATAGTTTGGTTCTTCCGCATCTTGGTTCCGATGGGTAGAGTAATGCCGTCCTTGATAATCAAAAGCTGGCAGAATCCCATGTTCCATCCATTAGCCACAGTTGGGAAGTCCACCTTCTTAATGAATTTCCATTTGCCCTTGCCCCATACGAAGCCACCTGTATTCGCCTTGCAACGATATCCCTTCTTCATCATTCCATTGCAAATGTGGTTATCCGCTATATTACTATGTTTGAACTCCGCAAGTAATTCTCCTGTAAAAGCTGCCTCACAGCAGAACTCCACGCTCTTATCCGTACTCTTAGGCATCTGTCCACATACCAAGTCTATCTTTGAGTATTCGGGATAGTACACGTAGTGATTGGCAGTCGTTTCAACATTTGTAGCAACTCCATTTAATGTGAAAGATAGAAAAACTATCATTAATAATATCTTCTTCATACCTATCAATTAAATATTAGAAACGTTCCTCCTTCTTCCGAATAAACGCGACGTAGATGAACCAATGTGCTACCACCTCTGAAAATGTCTAAAGAGTCATTTGATGAAGACCATTTTATACTAAACACATCCTCGCCATCATAAGGTTTGCCGTAAATGCAATTCAAGTATTCGACTACCTGCTTCATCTTAGGGTTGTCCGGCTGAACTGAAGTAAACAAGACAACTCTCGGTAAATCAAGATTGACTCGCCATCTTACTTCTCCAATCTGAATGATGCTATCATTATACGCAAGCATATCATCTTTACTGGAGATAGCTGCAATCTGCTCATACACCCTATTGTTAATGATTAGGGGCCTCCCCAAAAACGAGTTTATGATTTCTTGTGGTGAATCTTCTTCCTTGTGGGTAAGAAGGTCCCAGAACATCTTCACTCTCGCAAAGTATTCACGAATGGAGGTTAGGTAAGCACGTCTTGATTTAGGGATTTCCGCATTGTATGCCTGTACATTCTCCATATCTAGCCCCAGATGCTCTGCTTGGTAAAGGGCTCGCTCATTATGGATCTCTTGTGAAATAATCGTAAAACACTTCAGACCAAATATCTTGTTGGCATTGACAACAGAGCAAATCGTTCTATACCCCTTTCCGTCAAGGATAGTTGCACCTGCAGGCACTCCACGCGCCACAAGCGAATCCTTCATGCACTCAGGTTCATTGATACCATCCAGACTATTCTCATCACCACTAATCAGAATCTTCCCTATCTTTCCTGCCTTATACAGCCGCTCAGCAGCATCGATGCGATACACAAAGAAATAGTTGATGATGCGTCCAATGCGAGCTTGAGGTGTAGTCCCCAATAACAGACCTACCTTATTATATTTAATAGAGTCTATCTCAGAGAAGACCTTCCCCTTGGCATTATTCATGACAATCTGATTGCAGATAAGCATAACAGCGATACACAATACAGCTATGATGCCAACCATCCAAATAACCATACGTATTCTCTTCATAACACAAATGTTATATGTCTAAGAAATCACACATATCACAAAACCATTTAGGGGTATCTTCATCATAAATTTTCCAGTCCTTCGTCATTTTAATTAATCTCTCTACAGCTTCTTCGTATTGCTTTTCATAAGTAAGACAAAAGCTTGTCCATCCATGTTGCGTCTTATAGAATTTAAAAACGCATTTTATTTGTGGGAAATACTCATATTCTTCTGTCATTACCAATGAACCTGATTTTACTTTTGAGAAGGTTGTAAGCGAATCTGTATTTCTGCGCACATATTCTTTTGATTTCTCAATCAATCTTGGAGGATATATAGAAAATGAGAGCCTCAAATCCTTTATGTTCTCATCTGAATAAGAAAAACTTGCATAACTTTTCCCTACAGAATCAATCTTAAAGAAATCTGGATAAAACAATCTTGCGCCGTATGTACTATCGACATATTCTATCATTTTTGCATTTTCGGTTCTTTTTCTTAAGATCTCTACGGAATCATCGCTATTATTGTCACATGAAACGTAGCTTCCAGTGAAAAAAACAAATATTAAAACGACAATAATCTTCTTCATAGACACGACACTTTATGGTAAAGGAACATCTTTTGGTACACTGCGGATTTGCTCAATGCCTCGTTGTAGTTCATCGTCATCAGCCTCTCTGAACCATTTTACGGCTTTTTCATATGCGCCAAGTTTGACCTGTAGAAGCCTGATGGAATCCTCCAGTTCCTCTATTTTTGCATCACGCTTTGCTAACTCTTCACCAAACTCATCCTGAGTATAACTTCTTTTGAAGAGTTTACCCCACGATAATCCTAACACCAATACCATTGCCATCAATACGACAACTCCTGTCAATAATTTCTTCATATTTCACTGTTTTCTAAGTTGCTCAATATACTTTAGCTCACCTTCTGCAAATTCTTTGCTCATAGGGTCATTCAACATTTCTTTAAGAAGAACTTCTGCCTCGTCATACTTCTGTAAATCGATAAGAACATATGCTTCTCTCCTATCTAAGAATGCATAATGAAATTG
>JAFTAR010000111.1 GCA_017455495.1 Prevotella sp. | reverse complement strand
GGGCATGCCCTCATAGAAGGGGCTGACTCCCAGCTCATCGAAGACAGGGATGTAGTTGAGGTTGTCTGTGAACCACTGCTCCAGGCCGCTGCCGGTAAAGCCGTCGCTTACGGCATACCACTTGACGATGGCTCCCACAAGCATCACTGCTGCTGAGAGCACGGCGGTGAAGCGCACACCCATCTTGTCAAGGATGATGCCGGCAAAGATGAGGAAGAAGGCAAACACGTTGAGGAACACCTCTGAGCCCTGCATGGTGCCGAAGGCCGTGGAGTCCCACCCGCGTGTCTCCTGCATCAAGTCCTTGATGGGTGAGAGAATGTCCATGAAGATGTAGCTGCAGAACATGGCCAGGGCCAGCAGCAGCAATGCAGTCCAGCGCATGGCAGCGCTGTCGCGAAGAGTTTTCTGAATTGTTTGTGACATTTTTATATTTTTAATCTACACGTATGCGGGTTATTACCTTCTCCTGCTCGGGAGACAGGCGTATGTTCTGGAATACCTGTGGCGGCTCGTCGCCCTTGAACACGGTGACGTTACACGTAATGGTGGGTCCGTCAGACGTGAAGTACTTCAGCTTCACGGTGTAAACGCCGCTTGGCGGGTTGCTCCAGAAGATATTCTCTGCGCACGGACGGTTGCGGCAGGCATCGTTGCCCGGGCGCCAGTCTATGTCAAGCTGTCCACCAGAGGGACTGCTGGTGCGTGAGTAGTAGATTTCGAAGCCGCTGGGCTCTATCACGTGCAGGTCGACATCGATGTTGCGGTTCTGCCATTGCAGCGTAACCTTGAGACGACCCTGCTGGCCTGTGCGACGGGCACGGTCAATGATGTCCTGCTGGTCGTTGCGCGGCGGTGTGGGTGTCGGTGCCGGTGGGGTGGGGGGCGTAGGCGGAGTCGGCGGTGTGGTGTCTACCGGGGTGGGTGGAACCGTGTCAGCAGGCTCTGGCTCTACGACAGGCGGCTCTTCTTCCTCTATGCGCCTGAGCGGAATAACCAGCATGTTGTCCTCGAAGTAGGCCAGCTCTACGCTGTCTACTTCAGCGTCCTCGTAGCCGTCCTTGCCGGCAATGGCGCTGATGAGCATGTTCTCGGGCGAGGAGTATTCGAACGTGCACTTGCCGTTGCGACCTGTTACGAGGGTTGCCTCGCGGCAGGCTTCGTCGTTGGTTTCTATGTCTACCGTGGCACCGCGAATGGGGGCGCGGGTCTCGGCATCAATAACCTGAATGCGGGCCTCTTGAAGCTCCACATCCGGCTCGCACTTCAGGTTGAGCAGTATGAGCAGGATGATAAGTATGATGAATACGGAGCCGAGGATGATTTGTAATGCTCTCATAATTCTGTTTTATTAGGCTAAATATCTCATGATGACTACGATTAGGCCAAGCTGCAGGAATACCAGTATGGGTACGGTGACGGCAAACAGCATGTGCTTGGTCTTGTGATTGAAGAACACCATGGCGCACAATGCACCGAAGGCTCCGAAGAGGAAGCTCATCATGATGAGCACAAATTCCGGCACGCGGCTCTTCTCATAGTGGGCAAGATGCTTGTCCCATGCAAAGAGGAGGTAGGTGATGGTGCATGGTATGAACAGCAGGTAAGCCATCCAGTCGGCTATGAACCTGAAGAATATTATACTCAGTATCTCCATAGTAGTGTGTCAGAATAAGCTTTGGTTGAGAAGGTTTGTAAGGAAATTAGTGCCCGGGCGGAACACGAAAATCAGTAGCAGGGCCAGGATGAGCAGCAACAGCAGGAACATGAGAATTTCAAGCCACGGGCTGCGCTTCTTTGGAAGCACGGGCTGCAGCAGGTAGTCGTGCTCTTGCGGTTCAAGCGTGAAGGTGATGGGGGCTGTCTGCTGGCCCTGGGGGCTGGTGAGCTGGGCCGTCAGGGGCTGGCCAATGGCAAAGGCATCCTTGATGAAGAGGCTGCTGCCCTGGGCGTCAAGCTGTCCGTCAATGATGGTGTTGGCCTGCTGTAGCCGGAAGGTATATCCACGCAAAGGCTGTCCCTTGGCATCTACGGCGATGATGCGGGCCATGGTTGGGGCGGGTGGCGTAGAGGTGAAGTCAAAGCGGAGAGCATTGTTCTGCTCTGGGGCCAGGTAGATGGTCTGCTGCTCGTTGCGCATGCGTACTGTGCAGATGTCGGCAGCGTTGAGTACCATGACGTTGTCCATCACGGCGCGGCCGTTGCTCAGTGTGAGGGCGTAGCGCTGGCCGGCGTATTCCACGGTGACCTGCTCGCCGGTGATGGGCTGCTGGTCGCTGTAGGCCTCCACTGTGAGCTGGCAGCTCTTGATGTCTGGAGGTGTTGACAGGAATTCGAACGTGATGATGTTGGCGGCTCCCTTGGCAAGCTCGGTGGTGCGCTCCTGGTCGCGCAGCAGGGCACGGCAGGTGGCTCCCTTTGAAATAGTAATGTCGTTTAGGGTGGCTGTGCCGTCAAGGCCTAAAGGCAGGTCGTAGCGCAGACCGTTGTAGTCAATGGTAACGCTCTCACGGGTGACGGGTTGCCCGTCCTGAGTGGCTCTCACCGTGAGCGAGGTCTTGTCTGTGATGTCAAACACTATCTCTGTGTTCTCATCGCTCACCTGGATGCTGAACGACTTGCCCGTAGGCACATCAACAAATTCCAGAATGGTGCTGACAGGTTCCTGGAAGGAGAAGACGCCGTTCTCGTCGGTCTGCTTCTGGTCTGGGTTGGTGGTCCATGGTGCTTTCAGCGTGAAGGGGCGGTTGGGCTGTTTCACCCCGTCAATGGCGAAGGCAACGGTTGTGGGTTTGGAAGCCCGCTTCTGGGGTGTCTTTATGCGGAAGGGCGGGTCCTTCCTGAAATTGCGGTAGCCCCATCCTGTAATGAGCACGTCCATGCTGCCGTCAGGCAGCTGGCGGAAGAAGTAATAGTCAATGGTGGGCACCTCAAGCATCTGCTCGGCAAGGTCAGGCTCGCCGGGCATCTTGGATATTACTTCCTGCCTGATTTCCTCCACCCGCTGGGCCACCAGCTCGTGCTGCGTGGTATCGGCGCTGTTCAGCGGCATCCATTGTCCTATGGTGTTTGTGTTCCACTGGTAGTAGCCGTGGCCAATGTTACAGCTGGCGAAGTACTTAGCTGTGTCGCCCAGTCGCTTGCGAAGCTCATCATTGGCCTGCTTGCCCTCGTTCCATCGCTTGATGGACCAGTGTATCTCGTTTGATGCAACCTCTTTTATCTTCATAGTGTAAATAGTGTCTGTTAGGTGTGAGTAGACTTAGTGGTTGTTGCGCTGTGTTATCTTGCGCAGGTAGAAGTCGTTAGTTACGTTCTCTGCCCTGTACTGGCACTTAAGCAAGTTGTTGGAATCGGGCATGCAGGTGAAGGTGGCAGGCACGTAGCCTCCTCCATTGACACCAGGATTTGTGGCTGCATCAGCCTGGGTGAGGACAATCCTGTCCTGCTGCCACTGTATAGTGAGTGGGGCGGTGAAGTCCTGTCTGGAGGAAGTGGCTTCATAATAGATGGCGCGCCCGGCACTGGTGGATGTTATCTCAAGATACTGTCGGCACATATCGCTCGTAGGCTGGCCGTTCTGCGTCACCTGCAACAGGTTAGTGCTCTGCCACAGACCTACGAAGTTTTCATGGTTGCTCATGATGTCGTCGAAACGGGCAAAGTTACCCTGAACGCGAAGCAGCGCATCCTTTATCTGCAGCAGCGGGCCAATGGTGCTGTTGCCTTCCACAGGCCTGCCGGTCTCCTTGAGTATTGCTGCTATCTCGGCTGTTGTGAGAGTGGGGTCAAGGCTCTTCATAAGTGCTATTGCGCCGGTGACGATGGGGGCTGCAAAGCTGGTGCCGGGGCCAATGTCGTAGGTGTTCCAGGGCTTGGCGCCGATGATGTCCACTCCGGGGGCGGAGACGGTAGACTCCTCAACATTGTACTCAGGGAAGTTGCCGAAGTTGCTGAAGTCGGCCTTATGCAGTTCCTTGTCCACGGCCGACACCTTGATGGAGGCATTGCCGCGCTTGCTGGCATCAAGTGCCGAGAAAACATTCTCGTTGCCGGCAGCCCACACTATGGTGACATTGCGCTCGTTGGCAAGGTTGGCGGTGTAGTCCCATACGGCTTGCTCCTCAAGGGCGTACTGCTGGCTGATGGCTATCTGGTCCTCTATGCTGAGCTGCGACACGGCTTCGTCGTACTGGTCGCCCACGGACAGGTTTATCACGCTGGCTCCTTGATAGATGGCGTAGAGCAGGCCCTGGAGCACTGTTATCGATGTCATCTGGTGGCCAAGGCTCACTGGCATGAATTTGCACTGTGGTGCTATGCCGGCCGTGCCGCGTCCGTTGTCCATGTTGCCAAGGGCTTGCGAAGCCACCATTGAGCCATGCAGGAAGGAGGTGGGGTCGCTGTCATCGCCGGGGGCTACGTTGCCCGTGCGGCGTGCCACGGAGTATGGACTTACTATGCGGTCACTGTTCAAGTCATCGTGGTTCAGGTCGAAGTAGCTGTCGCAGATGGCCACCACCACCTCGGGGCTGCCCTTCGTTATCTGCCAGGCATCGTAGGCCTGTATGGCATCGAAGTACCACGCCAGCTCAGGCTGTTCAAACACCGGGTCGTTAGGACGGCCCGACGAGCCGTGCTGTTGCAGGTTGCCCATGAGGCCTTCAGGGAACACCATGAATGAGATGTCGGTTATCTTCTGCGGCAGTTCTCTCATTATCTGCTCGCGCTCTTCCTCAGGCACCATTATCTGCAACAGCTTTGTAAGGCGGTCGTAGTAGACTATCTGGTATTTTGTGGTGTCGGAGTAGTTGTCGTGGAATTCCTGAGCCCACTGGCGGAAGGTCTCGTCATCGGCGCTGGAGTCAAGGATAATGTTAAGGCGGTCGCCCACTATCTGGCGGTGGTCGTCGTCGGTGATTATCTCGTCATCGTCAATAGGCGGGATGTTGTTGTCCTCAGGATTTGGCAGGTAGGGGCCGGGATTGGGTATGTCGTGTGGCACGTTGGCCGTAGTGTCTACCGGGACACGCTCTGGGTCAGGTGTCACCGGGTTTACAATAGGGTCCGGGATTTCTGTCCTGGACATGCGGTTGTCGTTGGTCGGTGTTTCCGGTTTCCTGAACAGGTTCAGCAACAGGATGAGCAGGAACATCAGGACCAGGAACAGAAACAGGCGCAGCAGCCAGCCGCCGGCACCCCACGGCTTCCAGAACGGCTCACTGTTGCCGCCGTTGCCGTTGTTTGGACCATAGAGAATCTTCTTCATAGTGCTATGATAGTTGGTTTATGATTTCTGCAATCTGGCGATTGGCTTCCTTGTCGTATTCGGGCACCTCAAGGTGGGCTATGAACGACACGTACATGTATTCCAGCCAGGTATAGTATTGGTCCTCGAAGGACACAGTGAGAGACTTCGGGTTGTCGGTCAGGTCGTCGAAGAGGGCAGTTAGCTCTTCTTCCTCGAAGTGCGACTTGTGCTCTTTGTCTATGTAGTCGAATATGGGCAGGTGGTACTCGCTGGCAACCTTGCGGGCATTGTCGTGCTCGGCTGCGGTGAGGAACTGGTAGCCAAGGTCGATGATGAACTTGTTGATGTTGCTGCTCAGAATGTCGGCCACAAGACTTTCGTTGATGGTGAACACGTTAATTACGTTTACGTATTCGGCAATGCTCTCCGACATGCGTTCGTTCAGCTTAAGGTGGTCGCTGGTCAGGATGATGTCCTCCAGCAGCGTGGACATCACTACGTTGTCAAAGCGCTGGTTGGACAGTATCTTGTTCATGAAGTCGGCACTCTTGACGGTGTTCTGCCACATCTCGTAGACACAGTCAGCCAGTACCACGGAGTTGAGCTTCTTCTTGAAGGTCTTCGAGAACAGTTTCCTTGGCTCTACGGCCCTCATGGCGAGGTACTTCTCTGCCTCCTCGCGGTTACGAAAGCCGTATACGCTGATAAGGTGCTGCCAGCAGTCATCCTGAGTCTGACATCCTTTGAAGTCCTCGCAGCTGTGCAGGATTATCTCGTAGTCGCCGAAGTTGTTGTTCTTCTCGCCAAGTTCTCCGCTCTGTATCATGTGGTGCACCATCTGTAGGCAGCGCGTCTCTGTGATCTGGAGCGCCTGGAGCAGGTGGCCGAAGAAGTAGTTGTCATCGTTGCAGGTGAAGTCCATCTCGCGGATTATGGATTTTGCCTTGCGGATGTTCTCCTGAAGAATCTCGTCGAGGTCGTCGGAGATGTGGTATTCGCTGAGAAGTGAGAGCAGCTTGGCGCGTGTCTCGTCAACCTGTTGGGCAAACTGGGTATCGCGGGCTATGTGCATGTTCTTCGCCACAAGGGTCAGCCTGTCAATGATGTAGAGGGCACCGTCGTTGTTGCGCGTGGCTGACAGGTCCCAGGCCATGGTGGGGTCTTCGAAGAATGTCTTTACATCGGGGTTTGTAAGGAATGTGTTCCTCAGCCGCTCGTAGAATCCAGGGGTAAGGTTCAGCCTTTCTTCCGTAGGGTTCTCGTCGGTGTCGCGATATCCGTCGTATAGGTTGTTGCCGTTGCCTGTGCAGCTGGAGTACTTGAAGTCGCGCAGCAGATAGCTGTTCTTGAAATTGCGGCCGGGGCCGTCCCAGTTCTTGAACCAGTCTACGTCGTTGGCGCGGATGGCCTGAGTGTAGAGCACCTTGTTCAGACGGCCGCTCCAGCGCTGGTTCAGGGCGCTGTCGTTGTTCTGTTCCTCGTGCTCGTCCTCAACCATATCCATGTTGAGCTTGGTGCAGATGTTGAACAGTGGGGGCACGCCGCCGCACATGCGTATCATCTGGCTGCGCTCCTCTGCGGTGCGGCCCACGTATTTTTCCACCCAGTCGTTGACCATGATATACATCTCGCTGACGGCAACCTGTGCGGCATCGTGGCAGAACAGCAGGATGTTGATGATGCGCGACTCGCTGTAGTCATTGAACAGGTATGTCACCTTACCGCGAAGCAGCATCTGTACGGCGTTTGAGGCACCGTTGTCGTCTTTCTTGTCAAGGAACTGCTCCTGCAGTTTCAGGTTGTTTCTGGCTCCGGGGAAGTCAAGCAGGTCGCTGTCGTTTAGCAGTTCCTTCTTTATGCTGGTGCTGCTGAGCTTGCGCAGGGTTTCCTGAGGCAGGTCGCCTGGCTGGTTGCCACTGTAGAACTTGTAGTCCATCATGTCCTCCACATAGTCTCGCTCCACCTTGTAGATGGTCTCGGCACACACGGCGGCAAGCTCGCACTTGGGTATTCCAGAAATCTTCACCATGCCGTTCTTGGCGTCGCGTATGCTCACGTCGGCAAGTTTGTCCCATGAGGTGTTGTCAAGTCCGTTGAGGCAGTCAACACTCATTATGGTGTTGGTGTTGTCACCGTAGTGGCGCACGGTCTCTATGTCGGTATATACCTCGGTGGCGAAGTTCAGCTTCTGAAGGGCGTTTATCATTCGCGTGAACATGTCGCTGACAATCTTGTTGTCATGCCAGAGGTATTTGAGCACATTTGTCCAGTCAGAGACGGGAATACGGCGTATCACCATGGCAAGGTTCTCGAAGTAGCAGGAACGGGAGATGAGGCCCTGAAGCTCGGAGTAGACGAACTTGGTGAGGTAGTGCTTTATCTCAAGCACGTCGTCTTCAACGAATATGGTCTGCCCCGTCTCAGGCATGTCCTTGTACTTGTTCAGTATGTCCTGTGCAAAGGTGTTATACTCCTGGTCTGAGTAAGCCTTCCAGTCCATGATGTTCTTGTAGTATCCGGCGCAGAGGATGGTGGCGATACTGGCAGGTGAGAGCAGTTTCACTATGACTGGCAGACTGGCGTCGTAGCGGTCTTCACGCCCCTTGAATGTGGTGAAGCGGGTCACAACGCCTGTGGCCTCCTTGTTGTTGCCTATGGGGTTTACGTTCTGGACGAAGTTCACCTCGTCACGGCCGTTGTCAATCTTCAGCATGAAGGGCACGCCGTTCTTCTGTAACAAGTTGCCCATGAGGTACGACTTGCCTTTCTGGCTCTCGCCAAAGGCGGCAATGGCGGGGTTCTGGCTCTCTGCCTGTAACAGCTTGCGAAGTTTGCGGCGTTCCTCCACTAACTGCATGAAGCGTTGCTCGTAGTGTTCGGGCTTATTCTTCTTTATCCAGGTCAGGGCGGCATTGATGGCTTCTATCTGGGTGGCTATTTTCTGTACCATAATTATCAAATAATTCTCAAATAAAACTCAAATCTCAATTCTCAATACTCAATACTCAATCCTATTTTACGGAGAGTTCAAACTCGCCCTTGTCAAGCCAGTACCGGCCGTCGTCGGTAATTGACTGCTGAACAAAGTCTACGGCACTCTTGGGCAGGGTGTTGCCCTGATTGTCCATAACCTCCTCTATCTCTATGTCTTCACGACTTTCATGGTAGTTGCGAGTCATGGTGATGCGCAGCTCGTGGTGGCTGGTGTTATTGTAGATAGCATACAGCGGGCGGGCTTGGTAAAGCGGTGAGTTGAGCTGCTTGCATCCTATGAATGAGGGGAACACTACGAAGTTTTCCGTGGCAGAGCTGTGGCCTGGGGTGAGGTAGCTGGTTGACACCTGCTGCCGGCGTGAGTTGTAGTTGCCTATGTAGCAGGCAGTGCTCTTCATGGTCTTTATCATGCGGCTGAAGTCTATGCTCAGACCGTTGAAGCCAAGGCTTGAGGCAAGGTGTCCCACCATTGCGCCTACTGCCACCACCGATTTCTGGTCGTAGAAATAGCCCTGGCCGTCGGCAAAGGGATACCAGGTGCCTACGCGGTAGTCGTTAAGGCGTATCAGACGGTCGGGGGAGATGGGCAGGTACTTTATGAACAGCTCCGTAATGGGGTCGAGTGAGGAAGGACGGCCAGCCAGGATCAGGATGTCGCACTGGTGGGCGTAGAGCACCACGGAGAGTTGCTTCATCAGAGGCTCAAGGGTGTTCTTCACAATAGCCGATACCTCATCGGGGTCGAAGCGCCATGACAGTTCCTTGAAGCTGAAGCCAAAGTGCTGCTCGAAGTACTCAAGCAGATAGTCGGCTGGCTCAAGGGTAGTAAATATTTCATTGTACGTGTACACGCGCGAGGGGCGCTTCAGGCGAAGTAGCTCCATGTACATCTGGGCCAAGGGCTGCGATATCTGGGTGTTGAAGTCCACACGGCAACGGCGGTCCTTATGGCCCATCATGGAGCTGTCGAAACCGAAGAAGTCGCGCAGCAGGTTTGAGGCAAACGCCTTGACAAGCCACTGGCGGCGCTCCTCGTTCACCTCGTTTACGATGTCATAGACCTTGCCCTTGTAGACGTTGTTGTTCTTCAGGCAAGGCAACTGCTGAAGTTCATCGTTGTTCATGGCCTGCAGGCGGGCATGGAGCGCGCTGAAAATATTGCCCATGTCGGGCAAGCCGCTGTCCTTGCCCTCAATGATGAGGTTCTGGATGATGTTGCGCAGTATCTCGTCGCCGGCCAGATAGAAACTGTCCCAGTAGAGTGGGATGGGGGTTAGCAGGCTTGAACCCTCGCCCTTGCACTGGTATGAGCATATCATCACATCGGTGGTGCCGGCACCGATGTCTATAGAGCCTATCGTCAGCGACTTTCCCTCGTAGCCCTCTTCTGCCTCCTCGGGCCTTACATGGCCTTTAAGCTCAAAAAACTTGTGTATCTCGCCGCTGTAGCGCTGTGCTATCTCGGCATACAGGTACACCAGCTGACAGCAGGAGGCCTCGTCGAAGCTCCACATGCGCTTGCCGTCGGTGTCGTCATCCTTGATCCTAAGTGACTCGGAAGAGGGAATAACCAATGGCTTGCCAAAGTCTGACGAGCCATAGCAAAGGGCATCGCATGCTTCCTCTGCACACTTGCGCAGTTTTATCTGCTCCTTTACCGGCATGGCGGTAGGACAGGTCAGGATGATGTTGCGCAGCTGGCGGCGGCAGTCCATGTTGCCGTGCTTCGTGCGGAACTTTATGGAGTTTATCTGTGAATGGGCCTGCTGCAGAATTTCTATCAGCACGAAGGTCATCAGCGATGAACGGGAATAGTTGCGCCCGTCGCGGTCGGGATTCTCACCGTCAGGGCCTATGTATTGTCCGCTGTGGTCAAAAAGGTCTGAAAGGCCGGCAATGTAGATATTGTCTGACAGACGGACGTTATAAGGGTCGTCGATGGTGTTCAGAAACTCCCACTGCCCGTCGAAGGGCTTCAAGTCCCATAGGTAGCGCTTCGGACTTGAGTAGTTCGTAGTGCGCTCGCTCAGGCCGTCCTCTTCAAGTGAGCGGTATACAAGGCGCTTGGCCTCGTCGCCTACGCGTACCAGAGAGTGCCACTCAAACTCATCGTCATCAAGCACAATGTCGTTGCCGAAGTCGGCCTTGCGGAAGGCAAGACGCATGTCAAACGACTTCTCGTAAGTCTTCGAGGGGTCGCTCATGTCGCGGAGCTCAAGCATCATGGCCTTGGTGAAGTCGCCCTCCTCATACAAAACGCCGCAGGTGCGTGAGTTGCCTATGTCAAGGACAAGGTCCACGTCAACCTTCTTGCGCTGGTTGTTATGAAGGGTTACCTCCGGGGCAGCACCTATCAGGCGGATGAAGTTCACAAGATATATGTAGTAGCCTATGTATTTGTGCGACTCGTTACGGTCGTTCTGCCCAAGGAGCGACGAGATGTAGTCGGCAAAGGCCGAGAAATACACACTCGTAGACATGAAGTCTATAAGCTGGTCGGCACAGTTGCTTAGGCAGAACTCCTTCGATTCGCCCTCGTCGTCGTAGAAGTATGGACGCTTATAGTGCTTTATGGCGTTGGCATCGTCGCCAAACATTATTATGTTGCTCTGGCTGGCCAGTGGGTCGTTGTCGCCAAGCGTTGTGTCGAAAGCCCAGAGGAAACGGTAGCGGTCTACGTCCTTCTTGCTGCCTGGACCCATGTGTTCTATTTTTACACGGCACCATGTCAACGGGTCTTTGCTTGTCATGCCGTCTATGTCGCGTTCAAACATAGGCATGGGAAGCCACTTGCCAAGAAGCATCTCGAAGGCGGTGTGGATGCTGCTGTCCTTACGCGACTTTATGCGGTAGCCGGCAAGCGAGTTGATGTTGAATATTTCGGGAGAGCCGTCTGTATAGGTGGAAAACGTGGTCGTTGGCTCGTCTTTCTTAAGTTTCATCAGTCCTGCCTCGTCCAGTTCCTCGCGACCGTTTGGACGAATCTCCATCTTCTGGCTCTGGCGTATTTCCTCCATGGGGATGTATACGCCATCCTGAGTGTGATAGTACAAGATGTCAAACAGAAGGTCGCCTGTCAGAAAGTCGGCTGACTCGCAGAATGAGTATTTCAGTGTCCGACCGTTAGCCAATGATAACTGGTCGGCTGGATTGAATTCTTTCTCAGTGGCTATGAATTGTATGCCGCTGTTTACGATTAGGTGCTCCATAGTTCGGCGTGCTTATGGTTTAGTTTATCTAAAATTAGGTGCAAATATACTCATTTCTAAATTAACTGGCAAATTTTTTCCGTCTTATTTTTATTGGCACAAGGATATTTGTCATTACTCTTCGGGTATCAATATTTGCTCAAGCACCATAATTGGAGGTGACTTATTCCAACTTTGAGGCTATTTCTTATGATTCCTTATTTATATTAATAATGTGTAGCACGTTCTGCTTGTAAACAAATCAGAGAAATAAGGCCTTTTCCGGAAAAAAGTTTCATAAAAGTTCTTTTTGGTTGCTCTAAAGTTCGTACCTTTGCATTCGCTAAACAAGGGAGCACCCCTTTTGCCGAAGGGGCCTGCCCGTTGTCAGCGCAAGAGAAAGAGATCTTTGAAAGACTTACATAGACAGAATGAAGTAGTACAAGAAGCGGTGCAGGGCGGAAAAGTCCGCCATGCACTGGGTAGAGAACAGAACCGTCAATCAAGCAGGATTGCTTGTTTATGAATTGCGTGCTTCTGCGGCTCTTTTGCTCTTGATATTCAAGGATAAGTTGTCCTGTCCGGATTCAGACAGAGTGCCTTTCGGTT